>NZ_JANEWL010000031.1:0-45262 GCF_028069815.1 Citrobacter sp. Awk 2 | reverse complement strand
GCTACATAGAATAGTTAATTAAGTTTATTTAGCTGGCCAGTAATTGTTAATCTTTATTTCACGATGACTGTGCTGGCTTAATTATATTAGAGGGTTTGAACTCATGCACGTGCTGGTCATTTCGCTTCCTTTTGACGATGCCCGAAGAAAACGCGTATCAGATATAATGAATGAATTAAATATTGAGTATTCGTTCGTTGATGCTATCTATGGGAAAAATTTGTCTGCCGAAGAAAAGCGCAAGATACCGTTAACTGACTTTCAGCACAGGGAAAACCACACGCCTACTGATGGTGAACTGGGTTGCTCACTAAGCCATATGAAGGCTTTTAAACAGTTTGGGCAGAGTGGACAAGATTGGGTTTGTATTCTTGAAGATGACGCAATTATCGATCAGAATTTTAAGGAATTTATATCGACTGTCGATGAAAGTGTTCTCAATAAAGACGCGTTATATCTACTTGGTGGGCAGGATGGTTTAAGGTATAAGAATAAAGTTGTCTTAAATTTGCTTAAACTCAAGAAAATTGGTGACCAGACCTTCGGCAAAGTCATATTTGGTCATGGATATGTTTTGCGAGCCTGCGGTTATTTAATGAATTCTGTAACAGCTCAAAAACTTGTTTCCCGTTTTGAAAATAACTTTTTCATTATAGATGAATGGGCATATCTGATGCGCCAGGGCTATTTTTCTGATATATACCTGGCAAACTTTGTCCATCACCCTGAAGAGTTGTCCGGGAGCTGGTTAGAGAAAGAGCGTAAAGAGATAAAGAGTCACAAGAAAAAGCAGAAATCACTTTTCAGACGTAAAATTTCCTCTTCATATTGGCATGCCCGACGAATTATTCTTGGGTTATGTTGGTGGAAGTAGATGAATGCAGCAATGCTTAATCGTGGATGAAATACGATATAGAGCATAGTTTTAGTCAGCCGCAGATATGTTAAATAGCAAAGCGATTGTATAAGAACGAATTTAACATATCTCCGATACCTGAATAATTACAGCAGCGCTATGTGAGAATAAACCTGAGTGGGTTCAAGCAAAGCAAGCTTTCCTTCCGGGGCACGACATGTGACCTGATTCTTCCCGTATCCCCCAATCAACCCCGGGTCCGTAGGGCCATATAGCGTAACATTCGGCCGATCCAGTGCGGCGGTCAAGTGGCTTAATCCGGTGTCAACGGATACCACAAACTTAGCGCCGGCTAATATCCGGGCGACATCCCCAAGGCTCATTCGCGGTAAAACGTCTACGTAATCAAATCCCTCTGCCAGTCGTCTGGCTCGCGCTTCTTCATGCGGAGCACCCCAGGGGAGCTTAATACGTATTTCTGCATGATTGAATAAGCCAATGAGCTCCCGCCACTTCGCTTCCGGCCAGTGCTTGTCATCACGAGTGGTGGCGTGCAGGAAGACGGCATACTGCCCTGCATCGGCATCGCGTTCGCTCAGAAAATGCTGTGCAATTGCGTAATCACCCTGCGACTGGGGTTTGACATATCCCAGACTTTTCGCGAACAGCTCACGAGTACGTTCAACAGCATGCTGTTGTTTGGCGATATAATGCTTACGGTTATAAAACAGACTTGCCAGCGGTTCACGCGCGGTACTCCAGTCCATACCATGCTTAATGCCGTGTGCCAGACGTGTGACCAGCGCGGCGCTTTTTACCAGCCCCTGTGCATCGATAACCACGTCATAGTTCTGTAAACGCACCGCATCGCGAAAGGCTTTGCGCTCTGCTTTAATGGGGGCGGAAAACCAGGCTTTACGCCAGCGGCGAATCGCCACCGGTATCACACGGTTAACGGCCGGATGCCAGGAGGGGATTTGAGCAAACCCTTCTTCCACGACCCAATCAAACTGAATATCCGCAATGGCCTGCTGCGCATCTGTTAATGCGGGCAACGTATGCAGCACATCGCCCATTGACGATGTTTTAACGATCAGAACCCGCATCCGTCAGATTTCCTCTTGTAACAACAGGTCATTCAGTTCTTCCAGTACGCGCTGAGGCGTGATGTCAATCAGGCTCTGGTGATACCCTTGTGCAGAATCCCCCTTACGTACCTTGTGATACCCCGTAATCAGGCGAATCACGCGAGCTTTGTGGGAGAGTGGTGGAGTGAAATCCGGGCTGCTGGGGCCATACAGAGCGACCAGCGGACGATTTAGTGCGGCAGCCACGTGCATCAAACCGGAGTCATTGGTGACCACGGCTTTGCAGGCGGCGAGAAGAATAACGGCCTGCTCCAGTTGCGTTTCACCAGCCA
Source organism: Citrobacter sp. Awk 2 (assembly GCF_028069815.1). Lineage (NCBI taxonomy): Bacteria > Pseudomonadati > Pseudomonadota > Gammaproteobacteria > Enterobacterales > Enterobacteriaceae > Citrobacter > Citrobacter sp. Awk 2. The sequence continues at coordinate 42,986 of NZ_JANEWL010000031.1, read as the reverse complement.
GGTTCCGACACCATGCCTGCTGTTCAACGCTCAGCGCAGCCAGAATCTCATTGCCAGCTTCATGATCCTTAGCCGAGCCAAACAGGACAATCTGATGACCTTCGTCGATCAACTGCTTTGCCAGTTCAGCATAGTGGTAATGTGGCCAACGTTTCGCTGGACCAAATTCTGCACCAGGGCAGAAGCCGATGACTGGACGTTCAGCCGAGAGGGAAAATTGGCTACAGGTAAGTGACTTTTCGCCTTCACTGACCTGCAGTTGTGGCCACAGCAGCGGCTGTGGTAAATCTTTGGCTGTGAGCATCACGCCTTTATCGTACGCTAACGCGACATAGCGCTCGACCATCAGCGGCCAGGCTTCCTTATCCAGTACACGTGCATCGTTCAGCAGACCATAGCGCATCTCGCCACGCCAGCCGGTACGATGAGGAATACCCGCGAAGAAGGGTACCAGTGCGGATTTAAATGAGTTCGGCAGGACGTACGCGCGATCGTAGCGTTTATCACGCAAACTGTGGCCCAGTTTGCGGCGCTCGCCAATCTCCAGTGCGCCGTGTCCAAGCGGCATGGCGATAGCATCGTTGACTTCAGGCATGCGCGATAATAACGGACGGCACCATGCAGGTGCCATCACGTCGATTATTGCCTGGGGATAGCGCGCCTTGAGCGTGCGATAGAGACTTTGCGACATCATCATGTCGCCCACCCATGACGGGCCTACCACCAAAATCTTCATTCACTTCATCCTTCAAGCTGTCTCTGCGTTGGCTGCCTGCGTTCACTCCGGTCACTTACTCTTGTAAGTGACCGGAGATTCACTTAGTTGCCGCCTTGATACCGCTCGAATGATTTTGTGAATTTGTAGCGTTGTCGCGGTTCAGCCAGGCCATATATTCCGTCACGCCTTCGGCAACGGTCTTGAACGGTTTGTCATAGCCCGCAGCGCGCAGGTTAGTCAGATCCGCCTGAGTAAATGCCTGATAGCGTCCTTTCAGTTTTTCCGGGAACGGAATGTACTCAATGCTGCCTTTTTTGTGGTATGCCAGCGTGGCATCCGCGACGGCCTGGAAAGACTCTGCGCGACCAGTACCGAGGTTAAAGATGCCGGAAACGCCGTTTTCCAGGAACCACAGGTTTACTGCTGCAACATCGCCGACATAGACGAAATCACGTTTGAAGTTTTCACTGCCTTCAAACAGCTTGGGTGTTTCGCCGTTGTTGAGCTGAGTATTGAGATGGAAAGCTACGCTCGCCATGCTGCCTTTGTGACCTTCACGTGGCCCGTAGACGTTGAAATAACGGAAGCCAACGATTTGAGAATTTGCTTCTGGCAGGATCTGGCGTACATATTCGTCGAACAGGAATTTTGAGTAGCCATAGACGTTCAGCGGCTTCTCATATTCACGAGATTCGATAAAGTCAGAGGTACGACCGCCGTACGTTGCTGCAGAAGAGGCATACAGGAACGGAATTTCACGCTCCAGACAGTAGTGCAGCAGCTCTTTGGAGTACTGATAGTTGTTGTCCATCATATACTTGCCATCCCACTCGGTAGTGGAAGAGCATGCGCCTTCGTGGAAAATTGCTTCGATATCGCCGAAATCTTCTCCAGCCATAATCTGGATCAGGAAGTCTTCCTTATCCATATAGTCAGCAATATTCAGATCCACCAGATTCACAAACTTGGTGCCGTCTTTTAGGTTGTCCACCACCAGAATATCGGTGATGCCTTTGTCATTCAGGGACTTAACGATGTTGCTGCCGATAAAGCCCGCGCCGCCGGTAACGATGATCATAAATGTAACCTTCGAATTATGGAGTCAGAGACAATCTCAGACACGAATACCTCTAATCATATCACTACATGGCGTCGGCTTCAGCAGTACGTCGCGTCATGTGGCGTGCGGCATTTGTGTTGGGTATTGCTTTCGCTGTTTATATTCTTGATTGAAATGGTCTAGGCAGAGTGGTGTATGATTCCCGTTGTGAATGGGTGTTCAGGCGCGCGGTGCCGGCTTTTTCGGAGCCATCAACGAATGAATAAGCAAGGCAGAGCACGGTGTTGGGGCTGACAATAGTCATTGGAATGAAAATAACATATGCAACTTAAGAAGATAATTATTACAGGTTACGAGATCAGTGGACTTGGAGGGACAGAGACCGTTTGCCTTAATTTGGTGAAGCTGCTGCGAATGCAAAGCCCCGATATCGATATCTCTTTTGTTTTTCTTAAGAAAAATAATGGTGGTCATGTCAATGATGAGTGGCTTGCAGGGCAGCGCTATTGTCGTCTTTCTTCTAATATAAAAATAACGAAATTAAGACGGTTGAGTTTTGCTTACTCCTTGCGGAAAATCATCAATCGGGAATCTCCTGATATAATTATATCTCTGGATACACTTTCATGCTATATCAGCCACGTTGCAAGAAAATATACTCACAAGCAGGTTAAGATATTCTCATGGTTTCATTTTTCTATATTTGATTTTTATAAGAATAATTATAAGAAGAAAATAAAATATATAAATAAAGCTGATTATTATCTTTCCATCAGCTCTGGAATAACCCGACAACTTGTTGAAATGGGCATAGACAGACAGCGTATCGCGACGATATTCAATCCTGTTACTCGGCATGATGTCAGCATTCCTACTCCCAAGACTCATGCCCGCTTTGTCTATGTAGGTAGGGTTGTTGCCGATGGCCAAAAGAATATTCGAGGCCTTTTCAATGGATTGGCGGAGCTGCAAGGAGCATGGTCTTTGGACGTTATCGGCACCGGCCAGGATGTTGAGACACTAGTTGCACTGGCAAAAACACTGGGGATTAGCGAAAACATTCACTGGCATGGTTGGCAGAAATCACCGTGGGAATATATTCAAAATACGCTAAAAAATATTACCTGTTTATTATTAACTTCTCATTTTGAAGGTTTTGGTATGGTTTTGGCTGAAGCCAGCGCTCACGGTGTTTATGCCATTAGCTCTGATTGTGAAACGGGGCCTGCAGACATTATCAAAGAAGGGATAAACGGTAATTTATACCCGACTGATGAACCAGAAAAATTTGTTTCCTTGCTGCAGGAAATCGTTGATGGCAAAGCGTTGCCTGCCGGCGAGCAGATTCAGCAGGCGATTGAGGAATTCTACGAAGATAACTATATCATTAAGGTTAATAAGGCCTTTGCTATGGCAGGATTTACTCTGGCACCGTCATCAGCGTCTCAGGTCATTGATGACGGAACAACGTAAGCCAGGCCTGTCATTCCTGAAAGGTTATGTGGGTACACGTGATTTATGCTGCATTTTAGACAAGTCATGATGAGTCATCTCGTACAAACCAATAGCATTGGGTAATATGTGCTGAAATTTGCCCAGTCTGGAGAATTGCAATGCGTGGGAATTTTTATAAGCAGTTAACGAACGATCTGGAAACCGCACGCGCGGAAGGGTTGTTTAAAGAAGAGCGCATTATTACGTCTGCTCAGCAGGCTGATATCACCGTGGCTGACGGAAGCCATGTTATTAACTTTTGTGCGAACAACTACTTAGGGCTGGCTAACCACCCGGAACTGATTGCAGCGGCAAAAGCGGGTATGGATTCTCACGGATTTGGTATGGCCTCGGTGCGCTTTATTTGTGGCACTCAGGACACCCATAAGCAACTGGAGCAAAAACTGGCTGCGTTCCTGGGTATGGAAGATGCCATTCTTTACTCTTCTTGCTTTGACGCCAACGGCGGCCTGTTCGAAACGCTGCTGGGAGCAGAAGATGCCATTATCTCTGACGCCCTGAACCACGCCTCTATTATCGATGGTGTGCGCCTGTGCAAAGCGAAGCGTTTCCGCTACGCCAACAACGATATGCAGGAACTGGAAGCGCGTCTGAAAGAAGCGCGTGAAGCAGGTGCCCGCCACGTATTGATCGCCACCGATGGTGTGTTCTCAATGGATGGCGTTATCGCTAACCTGAAAGGCGTTTGCGATCTGGCAGACAAATATGATGCGCTGGTGATGGTAGATGATTCTCACGCGGTAGGCTTTGTGGGTGAGAACGGCCGTGGCTCTCATGAGTATTGCGACGTGATGGGTCGTGTGGACATCATCACCGGCACGCTGGGCAAAGCACTCGGTGGCGCATCGGGTGGTTACACTGCGGCACGTAAAGAAGTTGTTGAGTGGCTGCGTCAACGTTCTCGTCCGTATCTGTTCTCTAACTCACTGGCTCCGGCCATTGTTGCCGCTTCCATTAAGGTGCTGGAGATGGTTGAGGCGGGTAGTGACCTGCGCGATCGTCTGTGGGCGAATGCGCGTCAATTCCGTGAGCAAATGTCCGCAGCAGGCTTCACGCTGGCAGGGGCCGATCACGCGATTATTCCGGTAATGCTGGGTGATGCGGTTGTTGCGCAGGCGTTTGCCCGCGAACTGCAAAAAGAGGGGATTTACGTTACTGGATTCTTTTATCCAGTGGTTCCAAAAGGCCAGGCGCGTATTCGTACCCAGATGTCTGCGGCACATACCCCTGAGCAGATTACGCGTGCAGTCGACGCGTTCACACGCATTGGTAAACAACTGGGCGTAATTGCCTGAGGATGTGAAATGAAAGCGTTATCCAAACTGAAAGCGGAAGAAGGCATTTGGATGACCGACGTTCCTGAACCGGAAGTCGGCCATAACGATTTGCTGATTAAAATCCGTAAAACAGCCATCTGCGGGACTGACGTTCACATTTATAACTGGGATGAGTGGTCGCAAAAAACCATCCCGGTTCCAATGGTTGTAGGGCATGAATATGTCGGTGAAGTTGTTGGCATCGGTCAGGAAGTTAAAGGCTTCAAAATCGGCGATCGCGTTTCTGGTGAAGGCCATATTACTTGCGGACATTGCCGTAACTGCCGCGGTGGCCGTACTCACCTGTGCCGCAATACGACCGGTGTCGGCGTAAACCGTCCAGGCTGTTTTGCTCAATATCTGGTGATCCCTGCGTTTAACGCCTTTAAAATCCCGGACAATATCTCCGATGATTTAGCTTCCATATTCGATCCGTTCGGTAACGCAGTACACACGGCGCTGTCATTTGATTTAGTTGGCGAAGATGTGTTGGTTTCCGGTGCGGGTCCGATTGGCATTATGGCTGCTGCGGTAGCGAAGCACGTTGGTGCACGCCACGTAGTGATTACCGATGTTAATGAGTACCGTCTGGAGCTGGCGCGTAAAATGGGCATTACCCGCGCAGTCAACGTCTCGAAAGAGAACTTGACCGACGTGATGGCCGAACTGGGGATGACCGAAGGGTTCGATGTGGGTCTGGAAATGTCTGGGGCGCCGCCAGCGTTCCGCACCATGCTGGACACCATGAACCACGGTGGCCGTATTGCCATGCTGGGGATCCCGCCATCAGACATGTCGATAGACTGGACGAAAGTTATCTTTAAAGGTCTGTTTATTAAAGGTATCTATGGTCGCGAAATGTTTGAAACCTGGTACAAGATGGCGGCACTGATCCAGTCCGGTCTTGATCTGTCGCCGATCATTACCCATCGATTCTCGATTGATGAGTTCCAGCAGGGCTTTGATGCCATGCGTTCAGGCCAGTCCGGGAAAGTGATTCTGAGCTGGGATTGAGTGCGCAGCGTGCATTCAATGTTAATTACGGCCAGATATCGCTATCTGGCCGTATAAACCATAGATTTTATTTTCCGCGGATCTTTCTGGATAACGATCTTATATTTTCTTTAAGCAGGATGAGTTTATAAATTAACCCTCTGCCTTTAACGTTAATATTATATTTTCGTTGTAATGCCAGAATGTCATTAGCCTGACAAACCTTCATATTTCCCTTACAGGACAGGTCAATAATCCTTAACTCACCCGTTGGCGTGCGAATGAAATTCCCTGGGTGAATATCATTTGATGCCAGTCCTGCCTTGTGAAGACGCAGCACGCATTGCTTTACCTCGTCAGCATTCTTCTGGTTAATTTCCCTTAAAGGAACCCCTTCAATATATTCATGAATAGTATAAACATCATGGCACTGGCGAAAACGTGTTTTCTCAGCAGCATAGTAGAGATCGGCAGTACAGATGCGCATTTCCGGCGGGAGCTTGTCCAGTTTCCTGATCAGCCGGGAATAGAAAGGGCCGGAGGTAAAGTTCTGTAATTTTTTCTCAAATCGAGGATCAACTTCACGGTCATTTTTGATGATAAATTTTTGTGAGTTGTACTCGACCAACTCCACGCTGCGCAATGCGTTACCACTGCTCAGCGGTTTGCCACTGATTTCTTTTTTGATGTATTTATTCATCAGTGACTTAAGGTCTTTTCTAGTCTCTTTGCAATAGACCGTATAACCTTTTTCGTGTGTCTTACTGATGGCCATCTTTTCCCTCAATATCAGCCTATAGAGTACGTTAATTCATAGGGATAGAGTATACAGGTTGTGCACCCCGATATGTAGACGATCTGAGCTATCATCAACCTGCTAAACGCAGGCGTGGCAGGGTATCTTTCTCAAATCGGACGCTTTCGCTGCAGCGTTTCTGCCCATAAATACGTTCTAACCTTAATAATTCCTTAATGAAACTGTAGTAAAAGTCATCAGCGTAATGACAAACCTGGGTTAGCTGATGAGAAACCGCACAAGTATGTTGAGTGTTATTATTCCGTTGTATAACGTGGGTGATAGTTTTCGGGATTGCATGGAATCGTTGATCGCACAGACATGGACTGCGCTAGAGATCATCATTGTGAATGATGGTTCAACGGATAACTCTGTTGATATTGCACAACATTATGCGGATAACTATTCCCACGTGCGGTTGTTGCATCAGGCTAACGCAGGGGCATCTGTAGCGCGTAACCGTGGCCTGGAAGCGGCCAAAGGGGATTATGTTGCATTTGTCGATGCCGATGACCAGGTTTATCCCAATATGTACGAAACCCTGATGACCATGGCAATTCAGGATGACCTGGATTTAGCCCAGTGTAATTCCGACTGGTGCATTCTCGAAACGGGACACACCTGGCAATCAATACCGACGGATCGTCTTCGGTCTACGGGAGTGTTGACCGGCCCTGACTGGTTACGTATGGCGTTGGCTTCACGCCGCTGGACACATGTGGTGTGGATGGGAATTTATCGCCGGGATGTTATTGAGAAAAATAAAATAACGTTTATTCCGGGGTTACATCACCAGGATATTGTCTGGACGACGGAGTTTATGTTTAACGCTGTACGCGTGCGATATACCGAACAATCTTTATATAAATACTTCTTACATGATCAATCAATCAGCCGTCTTAAACGACAAGGTTTAAAAAATCTCAACTACCAGCGACACTATATTAAAATTACGCGGTTATTGGATAGGCTGAATCGTGAATATGCCGATCGGATTACTATTTATCCGGAATTTCATCAGCAAGTCACCTATGAAGCATTACGCGTATGCCATGCGGTCCGTAAAGAACAGGATGTGCATATTCGTCAGCGTATGATCGCAGAGATTTTTGTCTCGGGTATGTATAAGCGCATGATAACTAACGTACGCAGTGCCAAAGTATTGTATCAGGCACTGCTATGGTCATTCCGTCTATGGAAATGGCGTGATAAAACATCAACGCCTTCGCGTATTGCCCGAAAAGCGCTTAATCTACGTTAGCATTCATGGTGCTGGGTGAAGATGTGTTCCCCCAGCCTTGCCACTGCAGTCTCATATATTGCACCAGCGTGCTTTGTGTGATGCTTTCCCCTAGCACGCTAAAGAATCGGTTGGCGTAAACCGGCTCCAGAGGTTGCTTCGGTTTGCACAGTTTCACCCCACGGAAAGGATTACGAGGCGCATCTGGCGTACCGCTTCTCGGTGGAGTGAGATTAGGCCTGGAGGTATCGACCTGCGGCTCATTGAGCAGACTGCTCGGACGAACCAGCGTAATATCGGCTGGCAGGCTATACAGCATCTGCTGCAGTACGCGTACCGTAGAAGGGTGAGGGTGACCGATGGCAATCGCTGACCCGTTACGGCGAGCAAGATCGACTGCACGATTAAACTGACGGCGAATATCCGCTTCGTTTTGTGTATCGTCGAGGAAGACTTTGCGTTTGATGACCTTCACCCCGGTTCCTGCCGCTGCGCGCAGGGCCTGGCTGTTGCCGATGGTCATACTGTCGAGGAAGTAGAAGTCGTAGCGTTCCAGAGCTTGCATCACTTTCTGCATGCCGAACAGGCTGGACGTCATCGCACTCCCCATGTGGTTGTTCAGTCCCACTGCATACGGCACTTTGCTTACCGCGTCGCGAATAATCCGTTCAATTTCTTCGCTGCTCATCTCCGGGCGTAACGTGTCTTTCTCCAGCGGTTGCTTACTCAGTGGAGCCATCGGCAGATGGATCAACACTTCATGTCCACTGTTATGCGCTTTAGTCGCCATTTCACGTGCATGTGGCGCGTTTGGCAGAACGGCAACGGAGACAGTGGAAGGCATTGCCAGCACCTGGTTTTCCGTTTGCGGACGATAACCGAAATCATCAATGACGATAGCAAGTTTGCCGGCGAAAACAGGTGTTGCGAATGCCAGCAGGCTGGCGAGTGAGAGCAAAGTACGACGAAACTGAGGCAAAACTTATCTTCCCAACCACGGCTGTGGATTGACCGCCTGACCCTGGCGACGAATTTCGAAATAGAGTGCTGGCCTGCCCTGACCACCGCTGCTACCCACAAGTGCAATAGGCTGCCCGGCGCGAACCTGCGTACCCACGCTGACCAATGCGCTTTGGTTGTAACCGTACAGGCTCATATCGCCTTTACCGTGTTCAACCACGACGACCAGTCCATAGCCCTGCAACCAGTCTGCCAGAATGACGCGACCATCGGCGATGGCTTTGACTTCAGTACCTTCGGAGGCACCAATAACCATCCCTTTCCAACGTAGCTCACCTTGCAGCTGTTCGCCATAGCGATGCAGTGTTGGACCACGCACGGGCCAGAACGCCTGACCGCGTGGTGAGCCCAACCCGCCGGTACGAGACATCAGTGATTTCTCGCTTTCAGTTGGCTTATAGGTCGAGCCTTTGCGTGATGCTTCCTGCTGCTTATCACGCACAGCCTGCGCTTCACGCGCTTCACGCTCTGCGCGGGCTTTCGCGGCGGCTTCGGCTCGCGCAATACTGTTGCGCAGACGGGATTCGTTGGCTCGCATCTCGCCTAACTGTTGCTGACCCTGCTGAATGGATGATTCCAGGCCCGCGAGCGTTTTTTGGCGTTCATTACGCGCCTGCTCTAGTTTTGCTTGCTGAGCACGCTGTTCGTACAGCAGGGTCTGCTGTTCGCTTTGCTTATCTTCCAGCTCAGCTTTCTGCGAATCGACCTCTTCGCGGGTTTGCTTCAGTTGTGCGATTGTCTCCTGGCGTGCCTGGTTCAGATAGCCGAAATAGGCCTGCAGGCGTTGTCCGCGCTGAGTCTCTTCACCGCTGAGGATCAACTGGATACCAGTATGTTCACCCTGGCGAAACGCGGCGTCTAACTGGGCTGCCAGGCTGCGCTCTTGCGCTGCCCGCTGCTTTTCCAGCTTCGCGAGCGCGGCGTTCATCTCAGCGATTTGTGCGTTCAGCTGTGCCAGTGAGTTTTGCGTTTCGCGCAGTTGCCTTGCGGCGACGGCGATAGCCTGTTCCTGAGCTTTAAGCTGAGCGAGGAGAGTGGAACGTTGTTGTTGCTGTTGGCGTACCGCGCGTTCTTTTGCCGCGATATCGGCCTGAATTGATTTGAGCTGATCGCGTTCGTCCGCGTGGGCGGAAAAGGCGCACAGCAATACGCCAGCGCTAAGCGCGCTGGCGTAGAACAAGGGCCTGACTGAAAACTTTGGCAGTTTCACGGCCCGAGTGATGGTATTAATCGCCTTTCCCCTCATGGGGAGGGATTATTCCACGATGAACAGCGGCTTACCAGTCATCTCTTGCGGGATTTCCATACCCATCAGCGTCAGCATAGTTGGGGCGATATCAGAAAGTTTACCGCCTTCGACTGCTTTGACGTTTTTACCACCAACATAAATCAGTGGAACCGGCAGGTTGGTATGCGCGGTATGCGCCTGACCAGTAGACGGATCGCGCATCTGCTCAGCGTTACCGTGGTCTGCGGTGATCAGCAGTTGGCCGCCAACGGATTCAACAGCTTTAGTCACTTGTTCAACGCAGTGATCCAGCGCTTCAACCGCTTTAACTGCCGCTTCCATCACCCCGGTATGGCCAACCATGTCGCCGTTCGGGTAGTTACAGATGATGGTATCGTATTTACCGCTTTCAATCGCAGCAACCAGCTTCTCAGTCAGTTCTGCAGAGCTCATTTCTGGCTGCAGGTCGTAGGTGGCGACTTTTGGCGAGTTGATCAGGATGCGGTCTTCGCCTTTGAACGGTTCTTCTACACCGCCATTAAAGAAGAAGGTCACGTGCGCGTATTTTTCTGTTTCAGAAATACGCAGCTGGGTTTTGTCATTCTTCGCCATCCACTCACCAAGGGTGTTGGCCAGAGACGCTGGTGGGTAAGCCACCGCGGTTTTGATGTCGGCTGCGTATTCAGTCAGCATCACAAAGTTGAGGTTAACGACTTTTTTACGTGCGAAACCATCAAAATCAGCGTTTACAAACGCACGGGTAATTTCACGCGCACGGTCAGCACGGAAGTTCATGAAAATCAGCGTATCGCCGTCTTCCATTGCGGCATCAGCCTGGCCTTCAGCGCGGATCACGGTCGCTTTTACGAATTCGTCGTTTTCGTCGCGAGCATAGGCAGCCTGCAGACCTGCTACTGCGGTATCGGCCTGGAATTCACCTTGTGCCAGCGTCATCAGGTCATAAGCCTGCTCAACGCGATCCCAACGGTTGTCGCGGTCCATGGCGTAGTAACGACCGATGATGGACGCTACACGGCCTTTACCCAGCGCGGCAAATTTCTCTTCGAATTTTTGCAGTGAATGTTCAGCGCTGCGCGGCGGGGTATCACGGCCATCAAGGAAAGCGTGCAGATAGATTTTTTCCGCGCCGCGTTCAGCCGCCAGTTCAACCATCGCCATGATGTGATCTTCGTGGCTGTGTACGCCACCGGCAGACAGCAGGCCCATGATGTGTACCGCTTTGCCGGCATTTTTTGCCTGGTCAACTGCGGCGGTCAGCACCGGGTTAGCGAAGAAAGTACGTTCTTTAATTTCTACATCCAGACGGGTCAGATCCTGATACACGATGCGGCCCGCGCCCAGGTTAACGTGACCCACTTCGGAGTTACCCATCTGGCGATCGGGCAGGCCGACTTCCAGGCCAGACGCATCAATCAGGGTATGCGGACGTTTTGCCCACAGGGCATCCATTACCGGGGTTTTGGCATTAAAAATAGCGTTATCCTGGCTGTCTTCACGATAGCCGTAGCCATCCAGAATCACCAGTACCATAGGCTTTTTAGAAACCGACATTGCGACAACCTCACACTTAATAGATAAAAAATAATTGCGTAATTTTACTACAGCTGAATCGATAAAGTAGCCCCAGAAGATCAAATAATCGACCAGAGCGGTTCGGGTAGGGGGGCGATTTGTGTTTTTTTTTCCGTAGCGCCCCGCAAAAATGCAATCCAATGCATGCTCTGGCTGTATTTGCGCCAACGCGCAGGTATACTCCTTTCCTGGTTTTTTTAATCACTGAGTCGGGAGTTGTTACCCCCCATGCAAGAAATTATGCAATTTGTTAGCCGCCACCCTGTCTTGAGTATCGCCTGGATTGCGTTACTGGCGGCGGTATTGTTTACCACGTTTAAGAGCCTGACCTCAAAAGTGAAGGTAATTACACGCGGCGAAGCGACACGTCTAATCAATAAAGAAGATGCGGTGATTGTGGATTTACGTCAGCGCGACGACTTCCGCAAAGGTCATATCGCAGGCTCCACGAACCTGCTGCCGAGCGAAATCAAAGCCAATAATTTTGGCGAGCTGGAAAAACACAAAAACAAACCTGTTATTGTGGTTGATGGCTCAGGCATGCAGTGCCAGGATTCCGCAACTGCGCTGATTAAAGCCGGTTTTGAGCAGGTATCTGTACTGAAAGATGGCGTAGCGGGCTGGAGTGGCGAGAATTTGCCACTGGTTCGCGGCAAGTAATTTACCCGTCTTCTTTCGTACCGCAGGGTAAAAAGAACACTGGAGATAAGTCATGGCCAATATTGAGATCTATACCAAAGCAACCTGCCCGTTTTGCCATCGCGCAAAGGCGCTGTTGAACAGTAAGGGTGTGAGTTTCCAGGAACTTCCGATTGACGGCGATGCCGTGAAGCGTGAAGAGATGATCAAGCGCAGTGGCCGTACGACGGTTCCGCAGATTTTTATTGATGCACAGCACATTGGCGGTTGTGACGACTTGTATGCGTTGGATGCGCGTGGTGGACTGGATCCCCTGCTGCGTTAAGGCGTACCGAAGTATTTAAAGGACAACACTAAGGGTTTTCTAAACATGTCAGAACAAAATAACACTGAAATGGCTTTCCAGATCCAACGTATTTATACCAAGGATGTGTCTTTCGAAGCGCCAAATGCACCGCATGTTTTCCAGAAAGATTGGCAGCCAGAGGTTAAACTGGATCTTGATACCGCATCTACCCAACTGGCAGATGATGTGTATGAAGTAGTGCTGCGTGTCACCGTTACGGCTTCTCTGGGCGAAGAAACTGCGTTCCTGTGCGAAGTTCAGCAGGGCGGTATTTTCTCCATCAGTGGTATTGAAGGGACTCAGATGGCGCATTGCCTGGGTGCATACTGCCCGAACATCCTGTTCCCGTATGCCCGCGAATGCATCACTAGCCTGGTTTCACGCGGTACGTTCCCGCAACTGAACCTTGCGCCGGTCAACTTTGATGCGCTGTTCATGAACTATTTACAGCAGCAGGCTGGCGAAGGTACTGAAGAACATCAGGATGCCTGATGAACCAAAGTAATGCTTCAATGACTGTGATTGGTGCCGGCTCGTACGGCACCGCTCTTGCTATCACCCTGGCAAGAAACGGCCACCAGGTTGTCCTGTGGGGCCATGATCCAAAACATATCGCGACCCTTGAGCACGATCGCTGCAACGTCGCGTTCCTCCCTGATGTGCCTTTTCCCGAAACGCTGCGCCTGGAAAGTGATTTAGCTACTGCGCTGGCCGCCAGCCGTAACATTCTGGTGGTGGTGCCGAGCCATGTCTTTGGTGAAGTGCTGCGCAAAATTAAACCGTTGATGCGTGCTGACGCGCGATTGGTTTGGGCGACAAAAGGGCTGGAAGCAGAGACGGGACGCCTGTTACAGGATGTCGCGCGTGAAGCGCTGGGGGATGAAATTCCGCTGGCCGTTATCTCCGGTCCAACATTTGCCAAAGAACTGGCGGCGGGCATGCCTACAGCCATCTCCCTGGCCTCAACGGACGAGACCTTTGCTGATGATCTTCAGCAGTTACTGCACTGTGGCAAAAGCTTCCGCGTCTACAGCAACCCGGATTTCATTGGGGTGCAGCTTGGTGGTGCGGTGAAAAACGTGATTGCGATTGGCGCGGGGATGTCTGACGGTATCGGCTTTGGTGCAAACGCACGAACAGCATTGATCACCCGTGGGCTTACCGAAATGTCGCGGCTTGGTGCGGCGCTGGGCGCTGATCCTGCCACCTTTATGGGGATGGCAGGTTTAGGCGATCTGGTGCTGACCTGTACCGACAACCAGTCGCGTAACCGTCGTTTTGGCATGATGCTCGGTCAGGGTATGGATGTGCAGGGCGCGCAGGACAAGATTGGTCAGGTAGTTGAAGGCTACCGTAATACAAAAGAAGTTCGTGAATTGGCGCACCGTTTTGGTGTCGAAATGCCAATAACCGAGGAAATTTATCAAGTATTGTATTGCGGAAAAAACGCGCGCGAGGCAGCATTGACGTTACTAGGTCGTGCACGCAAGGACGAGCTGAGTCGCCACTAGCTGCAAGGAAACTGTTGAATATAACGACCCGACCCGCGAAGAACGGGTCGGTCGTTTTGCTACCTTCTGGAGTACGCAATGCCGTGTGAAGAACTGGATATTGTCTGGAAAAATATTAAAGCGGAAGCCCGGGCACTGGCGGAATGTGAGCCAATGCTGGCCAGTTTTTACCACGCAACGCTGCTCAAGCATGAGAATCTCGGCAGTGCGCTGAGCTATATGCTGGCGAACAAACTTGCTTCTCCGATCATGCCCGCCATTGCGATTCGCGAAGTTGTGGAAGAGGCTTATGCAGCCGATCCTGAAATGATTGCCTCGGCGGCCTGCGATATCCAGGCTGTGCGTACGCGTGACCCGGCAGTCGATAAATATTCCACCCCACTTCTGTACCTGAAAGGTTTTCATGCGCTGCAGGCCTACCGCATCGGCCACTGGCTATGGCATCAGGGGCGTCAGGCATTGGCGATCTTCCTGCAAAATCAGGTCTCTGTTACCTTCCAGGTGGATATCCACCCGGCGGCAAAAATTGGTCGCGGTATTATGCTCGACCACGCTACAGGCATTGTCGTGGGTGAAACGGCGGTCATTGAAAACGACGTATCTATTCTGCAATCCGTCACGCTTGGCGGGACCGGTAAAGCAGGCGGCGACCGTCATCCGAAAATTCGTGAAGGCGTGATGATTGGCGCTGGCGCGAAAATCCTTGGCAATATCGAGGTTGGACGTGGGGCGAAGATTGGCGCAGGCTCTGTCGTTCTCCAGCCTGTACCGCCGCACACTACCGCCGCAGGCGTTCCGGCGCGTATTGTCGGCAAGCCCGACAGCGATAAACCGTCCATGGATATGGATCAGCATTTCAATGGGATACACCATACGTTCGAATACGGCGATGGCATCTGATTTCGAGCTATCTTACTTGCCATATTGAACCTGGGCTGTGCTCGTCATCCTCACGTACTGCGTGTACGCTCCGGTGACTGTGCGCAGTCCGTGTTCAATCTGTCTGCGCCGATAACGCTCGAAACGAATAACATCAAATTAATGTAGGTCGGATAAGGCGCTAGCCGCATCCGACTAAAATCAACTACGTAATACCGCGCCAGGATACCCCAACTGGCGCCAGGCCTCATACACCACCACCGACACTGCATTTGACAGGTTCATGCTGCGGCTGTCCGGCATCATCGGAATACGAATTTTTTGTTCGGCAGGCAAGGCATCAAGAATGCTGGCTGGAAGACCGCGCGTTTCCGGGCCAAACATCAGGTAATCACCATCCTGATAGCTTACTGCACTGTGTGCAGGCGTACCTTTGGTCGTCAGGGCGAACAGACGTTGCGGATTTTCTGCGGCGACGAAGGCGGCATAATCAGGGTGGCGCAGCACGGCGGTAAACTCATGGTAATCCAGCCCCGCGCGACGCAGGCGCTTGTCGTCCCAGGTAAAGCCCATTGGCTCAATAATATGCAGACGAAAGCCGGTATTGGCGCAAAGACGGATAATATTGCCGGTATTTGGCGGGATTTCTGGTTCGAATAAAACGATGTTAAGCATACTGCCCCCTTGATAACGGGGGGCAGAATAGCAGAAAGAGCGGGTACTATGCGACGGTCAGCGCGTGCGGTTTATAGCGTTGCAGCTTGTAAATCGTTGCGGCAGCCGCGACCAGCGCCGGAAGGCTGAGGAACATTAAGATACTGTCTGCCTGCCATTGCAGGGAAAGCAGCTGGGCGCTCATCATCGTTCCGGCTACACCACCGAAGCGGCCCACACCTTGCATCCACGCAATACCCGTCGCGCGGCAGTGGGTAGGATAAAACGTTGCGGCCAGCGTCTGCAGTCCGGACTGTGCGCCGTTCATGGTAATCCCCATCAGGAAGATCAGTGCGCCGAACAGGACGATGTGGTTATGCTCAAAGCCGAGCGCGAGGGCAAACAGCATCGTCAGCATAAAGCCGAGTGAAACCACTTTGTGTGCTTCCCAGCGATCCATCAACCAGCCGGCCAGCAGGATCCCTGCCGTGCCACCGAAGGTGAATAGTGATGTCAGCCAGGCGGACTCTGCCAGCGGGTAGCCCATTCCCAGCATCAGCGTTGGCATCCAACTGAGCAGTACGTAATAGATCACCAGCCCCATAAAGTAGGTCATCCACAGCATCAGCGTGCCCGGTAGCCAGGGGATACTGAATAGCTGCGCTACGCTGCCTTTTTTCACCGCCATCCGATCTTCTTCCAGGTAAAACTGGGTGACCTGCTCCAGGCTCCCCGACATAAAGCGTTGGGCTATGCGTTTGATTTTCGCGATCTCTTTGCCACGGTGAACCAAATACTTCACCGATTCTGGCAGGAACAGTACCAATAACACGGTGAGTGCCAACGGGGCGATTGCACCAGCCAGCAGTACGCTGTGCCAGCCGTAGCTGGGAATGAGCCAGGAGGAGATCACTCCGCCACCCGCAGCACCAAGAGGGAAGCCGCAGTACATGGTGTTAATGGCCATTGAACGGCAGCGTTTAGGGGCAAATTCTGAGACCAGTGTGATGGCGTTTGGCATTGCTGCACCGAGTCCAAGACCGGTGAGAAAGCGCCAAAATGTGAGCATATTCAGCGTCTGTGCATAGGCGGTGCCCAGACTGGCGAGTCCAAAGAACAGGCAGGAAAAGACCAGTACGCGCTTACGGCCCATACGATCGGAAATTGGACCGGCCAGCAATGCGCCAAATGAGAGTCCCAATAGCGCGGCACTCAATACTGGCCCAAGATCTTGTTTCTTGATACCCCAGTCGGCAGAGAGCGTGGGGGCAATGTAACCCATTGCCGCCGTATCGAAGCCGTCAATGGCTAAAACCAGAAAGCCCAGGACAATAATGACCCAGTGAAACCGTGAAAAACGACTGTCATCTATCGCCTGCTGGATATTCACTTTTCCGGAATAAGCCATGTTACCCTCGCCCGTTATGATGGTTGTTATCGGTATAAATTACCCTTGTATTAGCTTGTATATACATTTGGCAGGTGGATAAAAAGTTGTCAAATATATTGGTTGTAAATGTTAACTGGTCGTTATTTTTTTTGAATAAAAAATGGTCGGGCTGAAAACAGGCCGACCATGCAGAAAACGCAATTTACGGGAGAGAGTGTTACGCAGCGCTACCCTGAGCCAGAGGAGCCAATGCAGCAGGCAAGCTCTTACCCAGCTCCTGCACCAGAGAATCGCGGCTGATTTCGCTAATCGATTTCGCGCCAGTCAGCGTCATTGCCACCTTCATCTCTTTTTCGATCAGGTTCAGCAGATTCGCCACACCAGCCTGTCCGTGTGTCGCCAATGCGTACAGGTAAGCGCGACCCAAAAGGACGCTATCAGCACCCAGCGCAATCATACGCACGACGTCCAGACCGTTACGTATCCCGCTGTCGGCCAGGATAGCGATATCCCCTTTGACCGCATCGGCAATGGCGGGCAGCGCACGAGCAGAAGACAGTACACCATCCAACTGGCGACCACCGTGGTTAGAAACAACAATGCCATCTGCGCCAAACCGCACGGCGTCGCGGGCATCCTCCGGATCGAGGATCCCTTTGATCACCATCGGGCCGTCCCAGAATTCGCGGATCCACTCGAGGTCTTTCCAGGAAATAGACGGATCGAAGTTATTTGCCAGCCAGCCGATGTAATCTTCAAGACCGGTAGGTTTTCCAAGATAAGTTGAGATATTGCCTAAATCATGCGGACGACCATTCAGACCAACGTCCCATGCCCACTGTGGATGGGTGACCGCTTGCCAGTAACGGCGCAGCGCCGCATTCGGGCCGCTCATACCGGAATGGGCATCACGATAGCGGGCGCCGGGCGTGGGCATGTCGACAGTAAAGACCAGTGTGGAGCAGCCTGCCGCTTTGGCGCGCTCCAGGGCATTACGCATAAAGCCGCGATCGCGAAGGACGTACAGCTGGAACCACATTGGGCGTTTGATGGTCGGGGCGACTTCTTCAATCGGGCAGACGGAAACCGTAGAAAGCGTAAATGGAATACCTTTGGCGTCGGCGGCGGCGGCGGCCTGAACTTCACCCCTACGCGCATACATGCCACACAAACCGACCGGGGCTAATGCCACCGGCATCGACAATTTTTCGTTGAACAGGGTGGTTTCCAGACTCAGGTCGGACATGTTCTTCAGCACGCGCTGACGAAGTGCCACCTCCGATAAGTCTTCCACGTTGCGGCGCAGGGTGTGCTCAGCATATGCGCCGCCATCAATGTAGTGGAACAAGAAGGGGGGCAGAATGCGTTGGGCTGCGGCGCGATAATCGCTGGCTGCTGAAATAATCATGTGTTGTTCTCCCTGCTAATCTCAATAGGGTCACCGGGCAGGCGGGTGATACGCGCCTGGCGGGCCTGGTCTTCATCAAATCGTTTAATCGTGGTGTGGACGAAACTAAGGTGTGCCATCATGGCCTTCCGTGCGCCGTCGGCATCCCCGGCAACGATGGCATCCAGTACGGCCTGATGTTGCTCCGTCAACTGTGAAAAGACGGGCGGTACCAGATACATACGTTGGCGGCTCTGTTTTACCGAAGACTGCAGGACGTCGAAGAAACCGCGCATAGTTTGTAGTAGCACCACGTTGTGCGACGCTTCGGCAATGGCGAGGTGAAAGCGCACGTCTGCCTGCGAGGCGAGATCGGGGTCTTCGCTTTGCGTGGCGTCGAAACAGAGTCTGATCTTCTCTTTGTCGGCGCTGGTGGCCCGCATGGCGGCATGCCAGGCGGTGCTGGCTTCGATGGCGTGACGGGCTTCCAGAATATCGAAACTGTAATCGGGATCGTCTGCCATCAGCGTTTTCAGCGGCTGAACGATGTTCTGTTCAGACCAGGCTTCATGCTGCCAGCGAACAAACGTCCCACCGCCGCGACGGCTAATCAGTACGCCTTCACTAACCAGCTTTGCTAACGCCTCGCGCAGCGAGTTGCGCGACACGCCCAGTTGTACGGCCAACTGGCGCTCAGCGGGCAACTTCATGCCCGCCTCCAGTTGTTGTTCTTCAATCAGCGCCCGCACACGAGATGCGACCTCGTCGGACAGGCGTCTGGGCATCACAATCATGGAATCATCCAGGTTAAGACATAGGCCTGCAGTGTGGTGATCACACCCACCATGCAGGTGAAAATCAGGCTGTGTTTGACGGTGAAGCGGAACAGATCAGATTCTTTGCCAACCAGTCCCACTGCCGCACAGGCGATGGCGATAGACTGCGGAGAGATCATCTTGCCGGTTACGCCGCCAGTGGTATTTGCCGCTACCATCAGTACGTCAGAAACACCGATTTGCTGCGCCGCCGTTGCCTGTAGCGCTGCGAACAAGGCGTTTGACGAGGTATCAGAGCCCGTCAGGAATACCCCCAACCAGCCGAGGAACGGCGAGAAGAAAGTGAACGCGCTGCCCGTGTGAGCCAGTGCTAACGCCAGCGTTGATGAAAGCCCGGAGTAGTTAGAGATAAACGCGAATGCCAGTACCATCCCGATGGAGTAAATAGGCAGCGCCAGATCTTTCAGTGTGCTGCCAAAGGTCTGCAGAGCGGCAGAGGGTTTCATCTTCAGCCAAACGATAGACAGCAGGGCGGCAAACAGGATGGCGGTGCCGGTCGCTGAGAACCAGTCAAATTTGTACACTGCGGCATACGCTGTGGCCTCGTGTACTACCGGTGGCATACGAGCAACCAGCTTATCGAGGAACGGAACCGGAATGTTGACGACCCAGTGGTACATCGCCCCGCCAGGTGCAAACAGCGCTTTAAACGGCGGTACGCTCCACAGTGTGACGGTGGCGGTCAGGAACAGGAACGGAGACCAGGCGCGGATGATTTGCCCTGCGGTGTAGCGGGTGCGCGACAGGTCCATATCGACCTGCGAAGCGCCCATATCGCCAAAACGGAAGATGCGTACCGGCTGCCAGCGCTTCAGGAACAGCGTCAGACACACCAGCGAAACCAGAGAAGAGATGATGTCCGGCAGTTCTGGCCCGATAAAGTTAGAGCTGAGGTACTGCGCGATAGCGAACGAACCGCCAGCGACCATTACCGCAGGCCAGGTTTCTTTCACGCCGCGCCAGCCATCCATAATCGCCATAATCCAGAACAGTACGATAATCGTCAGGAACGGCAGTTGGCGGCCAACCATCTGGCCAATCTCGAAGCTGTCCAGTCCGGTAACCTGACCGGCAACCAGAATCGGAATACCCATCGCGCCAAAGGCGACCGGCGCGGTATTCACGATCAGGCACAAGCCTGCTGCATACAGTGGGTTAAAACCAAGACCCACCAGCAGTGCGGCGGTAATGGCAACCGGTGCACCAAAGCCCGCAGCCCCTTCGAGGAATGCCCCAAAGGAGAAACCGACGATCAGCATTTGCAGACGCTGGTCAGGGGTAATTGAGAGAATGGATGAGCGGATGATGTCGAACTGCCCGGTTTTAACCGAGATTTTATAGACGAATACCGCGGCGATGATTATCCAGGCAATCGGCCACAGACCATAAAAGAAGCCGTACACCACCGAGGCCAAAGCGTGATCGACCGGCATTTTGTAGAACAACAGGGCGACCGCCAGAGCGATCACCACCGTCCAGGACGCCGCAACATAGCCTTTTAGCTTGAGCTTAATCAGCGCGAAGAAAAAGAACAGGATAGGTAGCGATGCTATCAGGCTGGAAAGCCAAATGTTACCCGCCGGGTCGTAGTTTTGTTGCCAGAGATTCATTGCAGGTCTCCTGAGGGCCTTCAACATAATGGAATGAGTCTTTGCTCATCTCTTCGTCACATTATGTGTAAAAGTGGCCCTGCCAATATTGTTGTGTAGGGATAATGACAACGAATGGTTAACCAGATGTTATTTATTGGCAACGGTATTGTAGGCTAATTTTAACGAAATGTGAGGGGGTATTCGGATCTGGTGATAATTGGTAGGGCCAATAACAGGAGTGTGAAGAAAATAAAAAGGCAATGGCGGCGTGGCCATTGCCTTTAGCATCGGTGATGTCGTTAACGGATTACCACTGGAAACCCATACCAATGGCCGCCGAGTAATCACCCTGGCTGTTGCTGGTTCCTTGTAATTTATAGACCCAGCCACCACTTTCGCTCACCATGGAGACACCAAGCGCGATTGCGCTCTCGCCATTAAATGTGCCTCCCGCAATCGAGGTCATGTTGGCGCCAGGCGCGTAGGCCTGTGGAAGACCTGCCATCGCCATGGCAGAAGCGATACCGCCGCTCATCTTGTTCTCTACACCTTTGATTTTACTATTCATCTCACCCATTTTCTGGTCGGTGTAGGTATTTGCTTCTTCTACGCTCTTTTTCAATTGCGCATAGTTAACCGCATCTGTGTCATTCACCGCGGCAGAAACATTGCCGATGCGTGTCGTGCCGCCGCTGCCGTCTCCGAGGTTGAGCGTACTGTAGTTTATCGACCCATCAGAATTGGTTTCATAACGGACGGAACCCGCTTCGGAGGCTTTCAACTGCGCCACGTTAACCGCATCGGTGTTATTGACCCCAGCGGCGACGTTGGTAATACGGCGTTGCTGTGTGGATGAACCAACAGAAACGGTATTGGCTTCATCGGCCACGGAGTTAGTCCCCAGGGCGACGCTATTATCAGCAGAAGCGATAGATCCAGAGCCAATCGCGACGCTGTCCGCGCCCTGAGCATTGGCATCGTCACCCGTTGAGCTGGTCTTGAAGTACTTGGTATTACCCGTTGTCACAATATCGCCAACAGAGTTTTCAATATTCGTGACCCGGGTATCAAGGCTGCTCACCTGCGTATTCAGATTGGTGATACTTTCGGTATTGGCGGCAACGCGGCTATCGGTGGCTTTCAACTGCGCAACGTTAACGGCATCGGTATCTTGCGTACCCGCAGCAACGTTGGTGATTTGCCTCTGGCCGGATGCGCTGCCTACAGACACTTCTCCGCTTGAGCTTTGCGCGGTATCCAAATTGTAAGCGGTATAGCTGCTTTGCGCGCCTACGGTGGTTTGTGAATTGCTCCCAAGCGCAACGCTATCAGCATGGTTTGCCTGTGCGTTTGTTCCAAAAGCTATGCCATTGCTGGCCGTTTGCGCAACCGTCGCGCCATAGCCAATGCCTACGCCCGTATCGCCATTGACGACGGTTTTCGGGCCGACGGCAATGGAGTTAGCGCCAACCGCCAGCGCGTCTTCTTCGTCCGAATTCGCATGGAAGTATTGTGTTGGCGTGGTCGATACGGCGGAAATCGCGTTTTGCAGCTGGCGTACCGTGACGGCGTCTTGTGCTTCAGAACCATCCGCAACGTTGGTGATTTGACGATAGCTTTCACCATCGGTACCCAGGGACAATGCGCCAAGCAGAGTTCTGTCCGTGGTGTCATAGCCGATAACGACGCCATCGCTCGTCACGCTGGTTGCCTGTTTGTCTGAGGAGACTATACGGTTTGATACTGACCCGCTGCCCAGCGCAATCCCCGTATCGACGATGCTTTGGCTGTTTTGACCTAAAGCCAGGCTGCTGGCGCCTGATGCGACGGCGTTATAACCGACGGCCGTCGCGCCAATGCCGGAGGCGTGCGCGTCATCTTCGGTGAGCCCGGTGTCGTTAGTGCGGACGTATTTCATACCCGTCCCGTTGTTGGTGATGTAGGTGTCGCTGGTATCGCCGGCTAAGTTGTTAATAACTTCGCTATTCAGGGCGATTAGCTGATTTGTCTCATACAGTTGAGCGCCGTTGACGGCATCAGTGCTGTCTGCGGACAGGGTGCCTGCGGCGACATTGGTAATTTTGTTGGTGGCGTTAGTACCGTGACTGGCGCTAAATGCCTCTGCTGTGTCATCCCATTTCAACGCGTCGCCGCTAAGGTTGGTGATTGAAGTGTTGATCTCCTCAATATCCGTGGTGTTTTGCGCTACGTTTTGATTGGTTTCATACAGTTGAGCACCGTTAACCGCATCGGTGCTGTCTGCGGACAGGGTGCCGGCCGCTACGTTAATTATCTTGCTGGTGGCGTTGGCGCCGTGGCTGGCGCTAAACGCGCCTGATGTTGCATCCCACAGCAGGGCATCGTCCGAGAGGCCGGTGATGGTGGTGCTCATGTCGGAAATAGACGTGTTCAGTTCGGCAATATCGGTGGTGTTCGTCGTGATATTGGTGGTGTTCTGCGCCACATTCTGGTTGGTTTCATACAGCTGAGAACCGTTAACCGCATCGGTGCTGTCTGCGGACAGGGTGCCTGCGGCGACATTGGTAATTTTGTTGGTGGTGTTAGTACCGTGACTGGCGCTAAACGCGCCTGCGGCCGCATCCCACAGCAGAGCATCATTGGTGAGATCCGTTACGGTGGTGTTGATGTCGGAAACCGAGGTATTAAGGTTGGCGATATCGGTTGTGTTGGTCGCGATATTCGTCGTATTGGTCGCGATGTCAGTGGTGTTTTGCGCCACGTTCTGATTGGTTTCAAATAGCTGAGAACCGTTAACCGCATCGGTGCTGTCTGCGGACAGAGTACCGGCCGCCACGTTGGTGATCTTACTGGCGGCGTTGGCGCCATGACCGGCGCTAAACGCGCCAGCGGTCGAATCCCACAGCAGGGCATCATTGGTGAGATCCGTCACGGTGGTGCTGAGGTCGGAAACCGAGGTATTCAGATTGGTGATGTTGGTTGTGTTGGTTGCGATATTGCTGGTATTGGTCGCAATATCCGTGGTGTTGGTCGCGATATTGCCGGTATTTGTTGCAATGTCCGTGGTATTGGTCGCGATATTTGTCGTGTTTGTTGCGATATCGGTTGTGTTGGTCGCGATGTTGGTCGCATTGGTCGCGATGTCAGTGGTGTTTTGCGTCACGTTCTGATTGGTTTCAAATAGCTGAGAACCGTTAACCACATCGGTGCTGTCTGCGGACAGAGTACCAGCCGCCACGTTGGTGATCTTACTGGTGGTGTTGGCACCATGACCGGCGCTAAACGCGCCAGCGGTCGCATCCCACAGCAGAGCATCATTGGTGAGATCCGTCACGGTGGTGCTGAGGTCGGAAACCGAGGTATTCAGATTGGTGATGTTGGTTGTGTTGGTTGCGATATTGCTGGTATTGGTCGCAATGTCCGTGGTGTTGGTCGCGATATTGCCGGTGTTTGTTGCAATGTCCGTGGTATTGGTCGCGATATTTGTCGTGTTTGTTGCGATGTCGGTGGTGTTTTGCGCCACGTTCTGATTGGTTTCAAATAGCTGAGAACCGTTAACCGCATCGGTGCTAGATGCGCTCAATGCACCCGCTTTTACATTAGTAATTGTGCTGGTGGCATTGGAGCCGTGTGCTGCACTGTAGACGTTTTTAAGCGAGTCCCATTGTAATGTATTATCGTCAATTCCCTTTAACGCGTCGCCAACATTATTAAAGCTACCACTTTGCAGTTTGTAGCTAGGGGCGTTAACAACTCCGGCAGTACTCACTGAGGCACCACCGCCCAGACGGTCTGCAACTGACTTACTGATATCATAAAGCTGTGAACCATTGATGGCATCAGTACTGGTACTGCTGATATCGCCTTTTGCCATATGGACAATTTTACGCTGCTGCGTATCGTTACCCACTGAAACAGTATTATCTTCTGCGGCAGTAGACTCTGTGCCCAGAGCAACGGAGTTGACACCAGTTACATTGGACAGGCTACCAATCGCAATACTTTTTTCACTACTAGAATAGCTTTCTTGTCCAATCGCAATACTGTCTTCGCTGCTTGCCTGACTTTTATTACCTAACGCAATAGAATTTAAACCATCTGCTTTTCCAGCCTGACCGAAAGCCATTGCTCCAGTTTTGGTTGCACTGGCACCATATCCAAACGCAACGGTATTGTCCGCGTTAGCTATGCTGTTTGCGCCGAATGCCAAACTATATAATCCGTTGGCTTCGCTTTTCTCACCCATTGCAATGGAACCTGTGCCATTGCCCAAGGCCGCTCTACCTAATGCCAGGCTATAGTCGCCAGCGGCACTAGCGCCACTTCCGATAGCAACCCCCCTGCTCCCTGCGGCTGTCGATAGCTGCCCCAGTGCTACTGAACTTTGTCCAGTAGCACTACTCTGAAAACCCACTGCAGTAGCCCCCGCATCAGATAATGCATTTACCCCAATAGCAATACTTGCTGAGCCACCGGATGCAGAGGAAGCCTTCGCACCTTGACCAATAGCAATCCATCTGTCACTTATTTCGGTGCCATCAGAATATGTACCACCATCGAGACTGACAGAAGCACTTGCCCCAAACGACGACATCAGCCCACCGGCGACTAATGCAGATACTAACAGCTTCCTGCGCCCAGATTTCTTGCCACGACCTTTCGCTGTTTCACTGGCGACAGTGAAGTTGCCAGTTGCAGGGTTCCAGATAACTTTAAAAATTTTGTTCATTGTTGGTGCTCTCTATTCCTTGTTATAAGTGCAATAACTGCATTTATTTTTTGCTTTTTTTCTGCCTGGTATCAGCAGGGGGAAGATTGTCGAAGTTGATATTCTGCATATTAATCGCCAACTTGAGGTATTTCAGGTTATTGGGCGACACCCCTTTTAACGTTAAGTTAATGTCTTGCCATTGACCTGGTAATAATTTCAGCGTGGAGTTCATGGCGGTGCTAAATAGCAACTGTTGCCATTTGGCATATTCTTTTAGATCAATAGGTTTTTCACCGCCCCAGGTGGCATGAAAACCAACGTTAGAAACAGGTACGCTTAATAAATTAACCAGCGAAATATGAATAACGCTGCCATCATCAATGGGTTCAATAGATAGAATGCGTCCCGCTAACCCGACATTGCCGTTATTAATGACAAAGTAGCGGGTTTGTGATGGGTCCAATTCCGTGTATTCGAACAAGCGTTGTTTACGTTCGATACGGCCAACGACATGAGCGAGTTTTGTCGTCGCCGAGATAACGCTAGTTTGCTGTTTTTCCAGTAGGTTTATCTTTGCTTCTTGCTCTTGCTGCTGTTTCTTCAGCGTTTCGATAAGGCCTTTATCGGCCGTGTAATCGCAGGCCGAGAGCAAAAATGAAAATCCTAAGATGACGGGGGGAATAAACCTTCCATATTTGTGCATATAAAAATCCTTATTTATATGATGTAAAAATAACTGCTTGCTCATCTATTCATATGGCGAAAATATATGTTTACCTCTGGCCGATATATAGGTGATGAGAACAATAAAAATATTCATCACCGTTATGTAATCAGCTGGTCGCTGATGCTAATAATGAATTTTAAACGGTGATATTTTACTGAGAACTAATCACAATACATATATGTCGGGTGCGGGTGTTTGCGGATGATAATATTATTTAATTTTGTTGGTCAATTATGTTCTGCGGAAGAGGGAAGAGACAGAGAGGAAAAAATTCATTGTATGAATGTAACTGAATATTGCGGCTCGTTCTGTTGGTCTATAACGTAGAGCAACACGATTGAAATAAATTTATATATGGAAGGTGTGATTATATTTTAGGAAAAATTCGGATTTTAGCCCGAGCATGCCGTACCCCCACCTGTTACGTAGGGGTACGGAAAATCCAACGTTGCGTGAGCGATTAGAACTCGCTCTTCGCGAAGCCCGTCATCTCTTTCAGGCCCATTTCACGGCCTAGTTCGGTCATCGGGTGGACAACAATCAGGCCGCGCACGCTTTTCTTCAGCTTACCCATGTCTGCTTGTTCTTTTTTGGTGATGGCGCGACGGAAGGGGAGCTTAGAGAGCTTTTGTGCTTCTTTGCTCAGCTTCTTACCATGCACTTCACGCAGACGCGCAATCTCTGCTTCCAGCGTTTCTTTCTCTTTTTCCAGCTCGGCATATTTGTCGGCGGCTTCAACCAGCGAGAGGTCAGCCTGCTGGTGGCGGATAGCGTCCAGACGATCGCTGAGACGTTTAATTTCGTTTTTTTCGACTTCTTTCATAGGATAGCTTCTGATAAAAATAGGATGAATATCCTATAGTATGCGCGCAGAGCGGGATTATTCACAACTAATCGAAGATAAATAATCAAATACCGCAAGTATTACTCCGCTAATGATAATGCTAGTGTTTTGATTAATATGGAATTTTAAGCGATAAGATCGGTGGCGGTGCTTTTTATTTGCGGGTTTATAGTGAAGCACGTTTTCCTCAATATAATCGCCCACCTGATCCTAAACTTAAATCATCGACCGCGTAGGCCGTACGCGGAGAATACATGGAGGATTGGTCATCATGGCGAAAATAGGTGAGAACGTTTCTATTCTTATTGATAAAACTATCGATTTTATGGCTTCAAGCCAGGCTTTCCGCGAGTATTTGAATAAAACACCGCCGCGCAACGTTGTCCCTTCTGAAGTGCCGCAAGAGAATGCCGAGCTGTATCTGCAACGCCTGGCGTACTATCGACAGCTGTACCGGCCACAGCAGGAAGAGAAGTAAAGCGCACCGCTTTATTTTTGAAAGGCTTTTTTTAAGCTGATTTTAGAAATCAGCTCGGTCAGGGAAAGCACCATCGTGGAGCGTACCATTTGCTGGTAGCGCTGGATTTGCATGGCGTGCAGACCCGAGTCTGAGGTATCAAACTGCGGGGGTGGCGGGAGCGCCGTCACGCAGTGCAGCTCACCAAATGGCCCAAGAATTTCGTCATCGGTGAACGCATATTCATTGCCGTCGTGATTTAACTCTTCACGCAGTGCCATCAACAGTTCCGCATCTTCATATTCCGGACGACTGAGTACGCCCAGGCCGTAGATGAGCTTCAGACGCACTGAAAGATCGCCCAATGGGCCATCGCCGTCGAGTAACGGTTCTACGGCATATTTCACCGCATAGTCGTCTTTGCGAAATACCTGAAGCACCAGGATATTCACCGCCTCGGTGAGTAATTCTACGGCGGTGATGAGGAAGCTGCGTACGGTTTTGCCAGCATTCAGACGCTCAAGCACACGATTTTCAAAGGCCTGTGTTTGTTCCATTATTGCCTGCATATCTGACAATCTGTCATGTCGGCGCAGGATGACCTGCGCCGTATTCTGTATCATTTGGTTGCGTTATATGCGTTAACCGCCTCCGCAACCACATCACTGTTGGCATCCAGTCCGGACACTTGCGCCAGAGCGGCCTGTGGGCCTTTTTCGTCAATCAGTGCAGCCAGTTCCTGCGCCTGCGGATCTTCTGCACTGCGATAATGCATCGCAGCGGCAATACCCTGAACCAGATTAACGTGCGGCAGACCATATTCCAGCGTGCCCAGCAGGGGTTTAATCAGACGGTCGCCTGAGCTTAGTTTACGCAGCGGCTGACGGCCCACGCGCTCAACGTCATCTTTCAGGTACGGGTTTTCAAAACGACCGAGGATTTTCTGAATGTATGCCGCATGTTTTGCTGCATCAAAGCCATAGCGTTTGATCAGTACCGCGCCGCTCTCTTCCATTGCACCTTTTACCACTGCGCGGATTTTCTCGTCTAGAATCGCGTCACGGATGGTCTGATGACCGGTCAATTTTCCGAGGTACGCGGTTATAGCATGCCCGGTGTTCAGCGTGAAGAGTTTACGTTCGACAAATGCCATCAGGTTATCAGTTAATTCCATTCCTGGGATGTTCGGCAGCACGCCTTTGAACTGCGTTTTGTCGACAATCCACTCACTGAAGGTTTCCACGGTCACTTCCAGCGGATCGTGGGTCGCAGAAGCAGATGGCGGCACGATGCGATCCACGGCGGAATCGACAAAACCAACATGCTCTTCAACCCAGGTTTTGTCAGCGTCTGCCAGTGCGTTCATCACGTGGCCTTTCAACTGTGTGGTTCCGCGTACCATGTTTTCACAGGCGATGATATTCAGCGGAGTGGTGATGCCCTGAGCTTTGCGTTTGCCCAGCCCTTTGGCGATGGCCGGTGCGATACGCTCAAGCACAACCGGACCCACAGCCGTGGTGATTAAATCAACGTGGGCAATCAGGTCGACGACATCATCACCGATGCTGCTAACGGCGTTGACGCCTGAAACAGTATCGACCTGCTCGTTTTCACCTACGACATGAACCTGATAGCTATGACGGGCATTCAGGGCATCAAGGACTACCTGATTTACATCCGCAAAGGTGAGTTGTATCCCCGCGTCAGCCAGCAGTTTGCCGATAAAGCCACGACCGATATTACCTGCGCCAAAATGTAATGCTTTCATAGTATTAACCTTCATTAATGTTTTTACCCAAGAGGGCTGGGGTGAGGGACCGCATAGATTTCCCCTCAACCTAACCCTCTCCTTTGCGGAGAGGATTTTGTAGGCCCGGTAAGCGTGAGCGCCACCGGGCAATAACGCTTACTTACGACCCGCCAGCAGTTCCAGAACTTCATCCACGCTGGTGGTATGTGCCAGCCGTTCGATGACAGATTCATCATCCAGCGCGTTGGTCAGGCTGGTGATCACCTGGATATGCTCATTGTTACGCGCAGCGATACCAATGACCAGGCGGGCAATATCATCTTCTTCTTCACCGAAGCGCACACCTTCCGGGTACTGGCAGAATACGATACCCGTTTTCAGCACGCGATCTTTCGCTTCGATGGTGCCGTGCGGTACCGCAATGGACTCACCCAGGTAGGTAGAGGTCAGTTTTTCGCGGTCCAGCATTGCCTGGACGTATTCCGGCTCAACGTAGCCGCCTTTCACCAGTTGCTCACCAGCAAACAGAATGGCTTCTTCTTTGTTGGTGGCTTTACGGCCAAGGAAGATGTTCTCCGCACCCAGTTTGAACAGGTTGTTATCACCTTCATCAAAGCTGTCTTTCAGGTGATCGCGTACTTTTTCTTCGTTGACGTTGTGGCGTTGCGCCGCGACCAGACGCTCAGTCAGGCTGGTGTAAAGGCCGCTGTCGAGGAAGTTGGTCAGCGAAATGTGCTGAGCCTGCGGAACCTGGCGCATCGCACGTTCGGTCAGATCACGGTGAGTAATAACCAGATCCACATCCGGCGGCAGATTGTTAATTGCGCTGTTGGTAACGGAAATCTGCGACAGACCGGCATCCTGTACTTTCTTACGCAGTACGCCTGCACCCATAGCACTGGAACCCATGCCAGCATCACAGGCGACGATGATTTTACGCACGTGGCTCAGGTCGTTGGTGACATCGCCAGCAGACAGCGGAGAAGCGCCTTTAGATTCTGCTTTCATGTCCTGCATACGACGGGTTGCCGCATCAATATCATCTTCTTCTTTCACTTTGCTGGTTTTCAGCAGAATCGCCGAGACCACAAAAGAGACCGCCATTGCCGCACAGATTGCCGCGATGTTAGCGAAGTAAGCCCCTTTCGGCGTCATTGCCAGCACGGCCAGGATTGAACCCGGAGAAGCCGGAGACACCAGACCACCGTTCAGGATTGTCAGGGTGAATACACCAGTCATACCGCCGAGGATAACGGCCAGGATCAGGCGTGGGTTCATCAGCACGTATGGGAAGTAAATTTCGTGAATACCACCCAGGAAGTGGATGATAGCCGCACCGCCCGCAGACTGTTTAGCGCTACCGCGACCGAAGAACATGTACGCCAGCAGAACACCCATACCCGGGCCTGGGTTTGCTTCAATCAGGAAGAAGATGGATTTACCCATCTCATGGGACTGCTGAATGCCCAGCGGTGAGAAAATACCGTGGTTGATGGCGTTGTTGAGGAACAGGATTTTCGCCGGTTCAACGAAGATAGACGCCAGCGGCAGCATGTCATGGACAACCATGAAGTTAACGCCGGCCGCCAGAATTTTGGACAGGGCTTCAACCAATGGGCCAATGCCGAGGAAGGCCAGAATGGCGAGGATCATACCGATGATGCCAGCGGAGAAGTTATTCACCAGCATCTCAAAACCGGATTTGATCTTACCGTCTACCCAGCCGTCGAAATGTTTGATTGCCCAACCGCCCAGCGGGCCTGCAATCATCGCACCAAGGAACATCGGCATATCAGCACCGACGATCACGCCCATGGTGGTAATCGCACCCACTACGCCGCCGCGTTCGCCACCTACCAGCTTACCACCGGTATAACCGATCAGCAGTGGCAGTAGATAGGTGATCATCGGGCCGACCAGCTTCGCCAGCGTTTCGTTCGGCAACCACCCTGTTGGAATGAATAATGCGGTGATAATACCCCACGCGATAAACGCGCCGATATTTGGCATCACCATGTTGCTGAGGAATCGACCAAAGCTTTGCACCTTGATCTTAATATCGGATGACATAAAAACACCCCTTCTTATGTTTGCTATCGCGCAGGCTGAAAGCCCGAGGTTTGTTAATGTAGCGGCAGGAGGTAGCCGGACCCTGTAGATACTGCGAAATCTGGCACTGAATCGTTCAACTGTCCAGTCGATGGCCTTTTATGTGACTTGTGTCACGTAAATATAGGGTGTGTGGCGTTAGTTAATGTGATTTAAGTCACAAAATTTCGGTACAAAAAAACATCGGCACCCAGTAATTTGCTAAAAATGGCGATTAAATGTGAATTGGTTCACGTTTTGTAATTCACTGTTTGTTGGATTTTTGTGAAGTAGATCGCAAAGTATTTTCATTGGAGATTCCCTGGATGTGATCTTCAACAGCTTCTACCCTGGCACTTTTTTTCGCACAAGAGAGCAATTTCTCACCAGAAAAAATATTTATTTTGTGGTATGGCGAAAACCCCGATCTCCAGTTATGTTCAAAATATCAGCCAGGAAGCATACGGCTGCCGGCACAAAAAACTCTAATTAGCGTGAATTCGAGGCAGGTATGTTTCTAAATTATTTCGCATTAGGCGTGCTGATCTTCGTTTTTCTGGTTCTGTTTTACGGAATCATTGCCATCCATGACATTCCCTACAACATGGCTAAAAAGCGTAACCACCCGCATGCGGAAGCCATTCATACCGCTGGGTGGGTAAGTTTGTTTACGCTGCATGTTATCTGGCCGTTTCTGTGGATCTGGGCCACGCTCTACCAGCCTGAAAAGGGCTGGGGGATGCAGTCACATGTCGCGCCGACCGGAAAGGAACAGGACCCTGAAATTGCCGCGCTGGCAGCGCGCATTACCCAGTTGGAACAAAGGCTGGCTGGGGAGAAAAAAACTGATGACTCCACTTTCCCGGAGATTTAATCATGGATTTGTTGATTGTTCTGACCTACGTGGCGTTTGCCTGGGCCATCTTCAAGATATTCCGTATTCCGGTAAACCAATGGACACTGGCGACTGCCGCATTAGGCGGGGTGTTTATTGTGGCGGGACTCATCTTATTAATGAATTATAACCACCCCTATACGTTTACCGCGCAAAAAGCCGTTATTTCAATTCCTATTACCCCGCAGGTCACGGGAATTGTGAGTGAGGTAACCGATAAAAATAACCAACTGATTAAAAAAGGCGAAGTGCTTTTTAAGCTCGATCCGGTACGTTACCAGGCGCGGGTCGACAGGCTACAGGCCGATCTGGTGACGGCAACGCATAATATTGAGACCTTAAAAGCGCAATTGTCAGAGGCGCAGGCCAATACCACGCGTGTTTCAGCCGAACGTGACCGTCTGTACAAAGATTATCAGCGCTACCTGAAAGGCAGCCAGGCGCGAGTCAATCCATTCTCTGAAAGCGATATCGATAATGCACGCCAGAACTACCTGGCACAGGATGCGTTGGTCAAAGCGTCGGTCGCTGAACAATCGCAAATTCAAAGCCAGTTAGACAGCATGGTCAACGGTGAGCAATCACAGGTTGTTAGCCTGCGCGCGCAACTGACAGAGGCGAAATACAATCTGGATCAGACCGTGGTGCGGGCGCCCAGCAACGGTTACGTGACGCAGTTACTCATCCGTCCGGGGACCTATGCTGCTGCGCTACCGCTGCGACCCGTAATGGTATTTATACCTGAACAGAAACGGCAAATTGTGGCGCAGTTCCGCCAGAACTCTCTGCTCCGTCTGGAGCCGGGTGATGAAGCGGAGGTGGTGTTTAACGCGCTGCCGGGTCAGGTATTCACCGGTAAGCTGACCAGCATCCTGCCGGTTGTGCCGGGAGGGTCTTATCAGGCGCAGGGGGCATTGCAGTCCTTAACCGTTGTTCCGGGAACGGATGGTGTACTGGCGACGATTGAACTGGAACCAAATGCTGATGTGGATGCTTTACCTGATGGGATCTACGCACAGGTGGCGGTCTATTCCGACCATTTCGCCCATGTCTCGGTGATGCGTAAAGTGCTGCTGCGTATGACCAGTTGGATGCATTATCTTTATTTAGATCATTGAGACCAGCATCACCTGCCATTTGTCGTGGCCTGAGCCATACTAAGCGGTGTCCAGATAGTCGTTGGACATCGCTTTTTTGTTGGCAAAAAGGACACGGCATGAAACTCATTGGCAGCTATACCAGCCCTTTTGTGCGTAAAATTTCTATTCTGTTGCTGGAAAAGGGCATCACCTTCGAATTCGTTAATGAACTCCCCTATAACGCGGAAAACGGCGTGGCGCGATATAACCCGTTAGGCAAAGTGCCCGCACTGGTCACCGATGAGGGAGAGTACTGGTTTGATTCACCGATCATTGCTGAATATATAGAGCTGTTGGATATTGCACCCGCTATGCTTCCGCGTGAGCCGTTGGCGGCACTGAAAGTACGGCAACTGGAAGCACTGGCGGACGGTATCATGGATGCCGGGTTGGTGTCGGTACGTGAGCAGGCGCGCCCCGCTGCGCAGCAGTCAGAAACTGAATTGCTACGCCAGCGCGAAAAAATTACCCGCAGCCTGGATGTGCTGGAAGGTTATCTGGCGGACGGTACGCTGAAAACGGATACGGTTAATCTGGCAACGATTGCGATTGCCTGTGCCGTGGGCTATCTCAATTTTCGTCGGGTTGCACCTGGCTGGTGTGTTGACCGACCACGTCTGGTCAAACTGGTGGAAACACTCTTTCAACGAGAAAGCTTCGCCCGCACAGAACCGCCAAAGGCTTGATGCGTATTATGTCCGCCTGAGTAAAGTCACGGTACAATCCTCTGCATATCGATATCCCTCTCCACGGTGGAGAGGGCCACCAACAGCCAGGCCCTTTCATGACAACCGAC
Source organism: Citrobacter sp. Awk 2 (assembly GCF_028069815.1). Taxonomy (NCBI): domain Bacteria; kingdom Pseudomonadati; phylum Pseudomonadota; class Gammaproteobacteria; order Enterobacterales; family Enterobacteriaceae; genus Citrobacter; species Citrobacter sp. Awk 2. Next base: position 8,887 of record NZ_JANEWL010000031.1, on the reverse strand, counting down.
ATGCGTTCACTCTACAGCCAGCTTCCTGCTATCGATCGTTTACTGCGCGATAGCGCCTTCCAGGTCTTACGTGAGTCCCACGGTCATACCCGCGTGGTGGACCAGCTGCGTCATATGCTCGATGAAGCCAGAGAGGCGATTCGCGACACGCAGGCGCTTCCAACATGGAGCGAAGACTGGGCGCAAGAGGCCAGCGCCCGGCTGGAACGAGAATCGCAAAGTGCACTGCGTCCGGTAATTAATCTGACGGGGACTGTGCTGCATACCAATCTTGGGCGTGCATCACAAGCTGAGGAGGCGATTGCTGCGGTGGTGCAGGCGATGCGTACGCCGGTGACGTTGGAATACAGCCTGGATGACGCCGGGCGTGGACATCGCGACCGTGCGCTGGCGGATTTACTCTGCCGCCTGACCGGCGCGGAAGATGCCTGTATCGTCAATAACAATGCCGCTGCGGTTCTGTTGATGCTGGCGGCCACCGCGGCGGGCAAAGAGGTGGTGGTATCACGCGGCGAGCTGGTAGAAATTGGCGGCGCGTTTCGTATTCCCGATGTGATGTCTCAGGCTGGATGTATCCTGCGCGAAGTTGGCACCACCAACCGTACCCATGCCAGTGATTATCGTCAGGCGGTTAATGAAAATACGGGCCTGCTGATGAAGGTGCATACCAGTAATTACAGCATTGAAGGCTTTACGAAAGCGGTGGATGAAGCTGAGCTGGCCGCCATTGGTCAGGAGCTGGATGTGCCGGTCGTGGCGGATCTGGGTAGCGGCTCGTTGGTCGATCTCAGTCAGTATGGTTTGCCGCAGGAACCGATGCCGCAGCAGCTCATTGCCGCAGGTGTGAGCCTGGTGAGTTTCTCTGGTGACAAGCTGTTGGGCGGGCCACAGGCTGGCATTATTGTGGGTAAAAAAGAGATGATCGCCCGCTTACAACGACACCCACTGAAACGAGCGTTACGGGCTGATAAAATGACGCTGGCAGCGCTGGAAGCAACGCTGCGGCTCTATCTGCACCCAGAAGCGCTGGCGGAGAAATTGCCAACGCTACGCCAGCTCACCCGCACGAAAGAGGCGATCCACGAGCAGGCGCTACGATTACAGGCACAACTGACAGAACATTATGGTGCCGAGTTTGCGTTGAATGTCATGCCTTGCCTGTCGCAGATTGGCAGCGGCTCGTTACCGGTTGATAGGCTGCCGAGCGCGGCATTAACCTTTACCCCACATGATGGGCGTGGAAGCCGCCTCGAAGCGCTGGCCGCCCGCTGGCGTCTGCTGCCCGTGCCGGTCATTGGGCGAATTTATGATGGTCGCTTGTGGCTGGATCTGCGCTGCCTTGAAGACGAGACCCGGTTTATGGAGATGATGCTGAAATGATTATTGCAACCGCCGGACACGTTGACCACGGAAAAACAACGTTATTACAGGCGATTACCGGCGTGAATGCCGATCGACTGCCGGAAGAAAAAAAGCGCGGCATGACTATCGACCTCGGCTATGCCTACTGGCCGCAGCCGGATGGGCGGGTACTGGGATTTATCGATGTCCCTGGCCACGAAAAGTTTCTGTCCAACATGCTGGCGGGTGTCGGTGGTATCGACCACGCGCTGCTGGTGGTGGCCTGTGATGATGGCGTGATGGCGCAAACGCGTGAACACTTGCAAATCCTGCAACTGACAGGCAGCCCACAACTTACCGTGGCGCTCACAAAAGCCGATCGCGTCGATGAAGCACGCATTGACGAAGTACGTGCCGAGGTGCAAACCACGCTGGGTAACTATGGTTTTGCCGATGCGATACTGTTCGTGACTGCCGCCAATGAAGGCCGTGGTATCGAAGCGCTGCGTGACCACTTGCTGCAGTTGACGCCGCGTGAGCTGGCCCGCGATCACACCTTCCGCCTGGCAATTGACCGCGCTTTCACGGTAAAAGGCGCAGGTCTGGTCGTAACGGGAACAGCGCTCAGCGGAGAAGTGAACGTCGGGGATGCGTTGTGGCTGACCGGGGTTAACAAACCGATGCGCGTACGTAGCCTGCATGCGCAAAACCAGCCGACCGAACACGCTCATGCCGGGCAGCGAATTGCGCTGAACATTGCCGGTGATGCGCAAAAAGAAGAGATTAACCGTGGTGACTGGCTGCTTGCTGATGCGCCGCCGGAGGCCTTCTCACGCGTCATTGTCTCTTTAGAACACTCGGCCCCCCTGATGCAGTGGCAGCCGCTACATATCCACCACGCAGCCAGCCATGTGACCGGGCGCATTTCACTGCTCGAAGGGACGCTGGCGGAACTGGTGTTTGATACACCGCTGTGGCTGGCCGATAACGACAGGCTGGTGCTGCGTGATATTTCTGCCCGTACGACGCTGGCAGGCGCACGTGTCGTGACGCTGAATTCGCCGCGTCGTGGGAAGCGTAAGCCGGAGTATTTACAGTGGCTGTCGGCGCTGGAAAGTGCGCAGAATGATGGTGAAGCGCTGGCATTGCATCTGACACGCGGCGCGGTGAACATTCCCGATTTCGCGTGGGCACGCCAGCTCAATGGCGACGGCATGCGTCCGTTGATTGAGCAACATGGATTTATTCGCGCCGGGTATAGTCTGTTGAATGCGCCCGTTGCTGCACGCTGGCAACGTAAGATTCTGGATACGCTGGCGACCTACCATGAGCAACATCGTGATGAGCCAGGACCTGGACGTGAACGCCTGCGTCGTATGGCCCTGCCAATGGAAGATGAAGCGCTGGTCCTGCTGCTGATTGAAAAGATGCGCGATAGCGGCGCGATTCATAGCCATCATGGCTGGCTGCATTTGCCGGATCATAAGGCCGGTTTCAGCGATGAGCAGCAGGCTATCTGGCAAAAAGTAGAACCGCTTTTTGGTGATGAGCCGTGGTGGGTGCGAGATCTGGCGAAAACCACGGCTACGGACGAGCAGGCGATGCGTCTGGCGCTACGGCAGGCGGCGCAACAGGGCATTATTACGGCGATCGTCAAAGATCGTTATTACCGTAACGATCGGATTGTGGCCTTCGCGAATCTGATCCGCGAACTGGATCAGAAGAGAGGGTCGACCTGCGCTGCCGATTTCCGCGACAGGCTCAATGTCGGACGCAAACTGGCTATCCAGATTCTGGAATATTTTGACCGTATCGGCTTTACTCGTCGTCGGGGAAATGATCATTTATTACGCGATGCATTACTGTTCCCTGAAAAGTAATGAAACAATTAATTCAGGAATAGAATGAATTAATACAAAATAAATATTGATTTAAAAAAGCACATTGGATTATGAACCTAATGTGCTTTTTAATCTCTGATGTTATTAAAATAACAATCACGATCATATTTTGTTGGGATTATCACTCGTATGCTTCCTGCCTCTTTTGAGTAATTAAGGATCGTACAATGGCTGCTTCAACATTTTTTATTCCTTCCGTGAATGTAATTGGCTCTGGTTCATTAAAAGATGCAATGAATACAATGGCGGAATATGGATTTCGTCGTACGTTAATTGTCACGGATGCCATGCTGGCGAAATTAGGTATGGCGAGTGAAATTCAAAAAGCGCTGCAGGAACGTGATATTTTCAGCGTAATTTATGATGGTACGCATCCTAATCCGACAACCAGCAACGTTGCCGCAGGTCTGCAAATGCTGAAAGAAAATGCCTGTGATAGCGTAATTTCCCTCGGCGGCGGTTCCCCACACGATTGTGCGAAAGGGATTGCGCTGGTGGCGGCTAACGGCGGCGATATTAGTGATTACGAAGGCGTTGACCGTTCTGCAAAACCACAGTTGCCGATGATTGCCATTAACACGACGGCAGGAACGGCATCTGAAATGACCCGTTTTTGCATCATTACCGACGAAGTACGCCATATCAAAATGGCGATTGTGGATAAGCACGTTACGCCGCTGCTGTCCGTCAATGATTCTTCGCTGATGGTCGGTATGCCGAAGTCCCTGACTGCGGCAACCGGTATGGATGCGCTGACTCACGCGATTGAAGCGTATGTCTCCATTGCGGCAACGCCGATCACCGATGCATGTGCGCTTAAAGCTGTGACGATGATTGCAGAGAACCTGACGATCGCCGTGGATGATGGTGCCAATGCTCAGGCGCGTGAAGCGATGGCTTATGCGCAGTTCCTCGCGGGTATGGCATTCAACAACGCCTCTCTTGGTTACGTTCACGCGATGGCGCATCAGTTGGGTGGTTTCTACGACCTGCCACACGGTGTCTGCAACGCAGTACTGCTGCCGCACGTTCAGGTGTTCAATAGCAAGGTTGCCGCAGCGCGTCTGCGCGATTGCGCTGCGGCAATGGGCGTCGACGTGGCTGGATTGAACGAAGCGCAAGGCGCCGAAGCCTGCATCGCGGCAATCCGTGAACTGGCCCAGAAAGTGAATATTCCGGCAGGTTTGCGTGAGCTGAACGTTAAGGAAGAAGACTTTGCTGTTCTGGCTACCAATGCCCTGAAAGATGCCTGTGGCTTTACTAACCCGATCCAGGCGACCCATGAGGAAATCATGGCGATCTACCGCGCGGCAATGTAATTCGTGATATCTGTCGTAAAGCAGTAAAAGGCTGGCGAATAATTCGCCAGTCCCGTCTACCTTTGTAATACCCCTACAGCAAGGAGACGGTCATGACCAATAACCCCCCTTCAACGCGTATTTATCCCGGCGAATATGGTTACCCTCTGAAGTTAAAGGCCCGATACGATAACTTTATCGGCGGCAACTGGGTCGCACCGGTGGACGGTGAGTATTACCAAAATCTGACGCCAGTCACCGGGCAATTACTGTGCGAAGTGGCCTCTTCCGGCAAAAAGGATATCGACCTGGCACTGGATGCTGCGCACAAAGTTAAAGAGCAGTGGGCGCATACCTCGGTGCAGGACAGGGCGGCGATTCTGTTCAAAATTGCCGACCGTATGGAGCAAAACCTGGAGCTGTTGGCCACCGCAGAAACCTGGGATAACGGCAAACCTATTCGCGAAACCAGCGCCGCTGACGTGCCGCTGGCCATTGACCATTTCCGCTACTTCGCCTCCTGTATCCGCGCACAGGAAGGGGGAATCAGTGAAGTTGATAGCGACACTGTGGCGTATCACTTCCACGAACCTCTTGGCGTGGTAGGACAAATTATTCCGTGGAACTTCCCACTGCTGATGGCGAGCTGGAAGATGGCGCCTGCGCTGGCGGCGGGGAACTGCGTAGTGCTCAAACCTGCGCGTCTGACACCGCTTTCTGTGCTGCTGCTGATGGAAGTGGTCGGTGACCTGCTACCGCCTGGCGTGGTGAACGTGGTGAACGGCGCGGGTGGGGAAATCGGGGAGTATCTGGCGACGTCAAAACGCATTGCGAAAGTGGCGTTTACCGGTTCGACGGAAGTCGGGCAGCAGATCATGCAGTACGCAACGCAAAACATCATCCCGGTGACGCTGGAACTGGGCGGTAAGTCGCCAAATATCTTCTTCGCTGATGTGATGGATGAAGAAGATGCGTTCTTCGACAAGGCGCTGGAAGGCTTTGCGCTATTTGCATTTAACCAGGGTGAGGTATGTACCTGCCCAAGCCGCGCACTGGTACAGGAATCCATTTACGAACGTTTCATGGAAAGAGCGATTCGTCGCGTAGAGAGTATCCGCAGCGGCAACCCGTTGGACAGCATCACACAAATGGGGGCGCAGGTTTCCCATGGTCAACTGGAAACCATTCTGAATTACATCGATATTGGTAAGAAAGAAGGGGCGGATGTGCTGACCGGCGGACGGCGTAAGCAGCTGGAGGGTGAGCTAAAAGAAGGCTACTACCTCGAACCTACCATTCTGTTCGGTAAGAACAACATGCGTGTTTTCCAGGAGGAGATCTTTGGCCCGGTACTGGCGGTCACCACCTTTAAAACCATGGATGAGGCGCTGGAAATCGCCAATGACACGCAATATGGGCTAGGTGCCGGCGTCTGGAGTCGTAACGGTAATCTGGCATACAAGATGGGGCGCGGTATTCAGGCAGGCCGTGTCTGGACCAACTGTTACCACGCTTACCCGGCCCACGCCGCGTTCGGCGGCTATAAGCAGTCGGGCATCGGGCGCGAGACACACAAAATGATGCTCGAGCATTATCAGCAAACCAAGTGCCTGTTGGTGAGCTACTCGGATAAACCGCTAGGGCTGTTCTAATATCCCGTCACTTACTGCCCGGGCGCGTTTAGCGTACCGGGCATCAAGTTATGTCCTGCCACTCGAAAGACGACGGGTATATATAGAAACCCATATATCGTTATATAAATAACACCATTGCATCCAATCTGGTCATTCCACTACTATTATCAACGCTATTGTTTAAATCAAACAGCAGCCGATTATTTAATTTAAATCCCTGAGGCAAATATGTTCCTTGATTATTTTGCATTAGGAGTGCTTATTTTTGTATTCCTGGTCATTTTTTACGGGATTATTATTCTGCATGATATTCCCTATCTAATTGCAAAGAAACGTAACCATCCACATGCTGACGCAATACACGTTGCGGGTTGGGTTAGTTTGTTTACCTTACATGTTATTTGGCCCTTTTTATGGATCTGGGCAACGCTTTATCGCCCGGAGCGTGGGTGGGGCATGCAGAGTCAGAGTGCTGACTCTTCCCTGACCCAGCTTCAAGCGCGGGTAGCAGATTTGGAAAAGAAACTGGGTGAGGCGAAGACCTCTCCGGCGGAGTAATATCGATGGATTTACTGATTATTCTGACCTATGTGGCATGTGCCTGGTCGATATTTAAGATTTTTAAAATTCCTGTCAATAAATGGACCGTACCTACAGCGGCATTGGGTGGCATATTTATTGTGTGTGGTCTTATATTACTGATGAATTATAACCACCCGTATACATTTAAAGCACAAAAGGCGGTAATTTCTATTCCCGTCGTGCCACAAGTAACGGGAGTGGTAACGGAAGTCACGGATAAGAAGAACACGCTGATCAAAAAAGGCGAAGTTCTGTTTAAACTGAATCCGGGGCGTTATCAGGCGCGGGTTGACCGCCTGAAAGCCGATATTGTCACGGCCCAGCATAAAGAGCAGGCTCTTGCTGCGCAGCTGGATGAAATGGCTGCAAATACGCAGCGGGCAAAAGCCACACGTGACAAGCTGGCGAAAGATTACCAACGCTATGCGCAGGGGAGTCAGGCGAAGGTGAATCCTTTCTCTGAACGCGATATTGATGCGGCGCGGCAAAACTATCTGGCGCAGGAAGCGTCGGTGAAATCCTCGATTGCCGAACAACAGCAAATACAGAGTCAGTTAGACAGCCTGGTGTTGGGTGAAAATTCGCAAATTGCCAGCCTGAAAGCACAGCTGGCTGAAGCGGAGTTTAATCTTGACCAAACCGTGGTTCGCGCACCCAGTGATGGTTACGTTACGCAGGTATTGATGCGGCCGGGAACCTATGCCGCTGCGCTGCCGATGCGCCCGGTAATGGTGTTTATTCCGGATCAAAAACGGCAAATTATCGCCCAATTCCGCCAAAATTCGTTGCTGCGACTGGAACCCGGCGATGAAGCCGAAGTGGTGTTTAATGCACTACCGGGTAAAGTGTTTAGCGGTAAGCTGGCGGCTATTAGCCCAGCCGTTCCGGGAGGGACGTATCAGTCGAATGGGGCGTTGCAATCGTTGAATTCTACGCCTGGTTCAGAAGGGGTGATTGCCACAATCGAATTGAATGAAAATGCGGATGTGAGCGCGTTACCTGATGGGATTTACGCCCAGGTCGCCGTTTATTCTGACCACTTCGAACATGTGTCGGTCATGCGCAAGGTCTTGCTGCGGATGACCAGCTGGGTGCACTACCTGTATCTCGACCACTAGACGCCGGCTATTTGGCCTACTCAGGCTGTCGTAGCGCCTGAGTAAGCTGCTGGCGTATCTCTGCCAACATCTCATCAAGAATAAACTGCACTCGCCAGGGCTGATATTCACGCTTGCGGAAGATCGCGACCAAATCCAGCCACCATTCATGTTGTTCAGAGAAACACGGAACCAGCAGCCCGGCCTGAACATCCTTTTGCATGCTCGTATTCGGCGCAAAAACAATGCCCAGATGGTTTCGAGCCAGCGCCAGTGCAGACTGCGTGTTGTCGCAGACGTAATTTCCCGTCACGCGGTAGTCGTGCATCTCTTTGCCATCGGTGGAGGTAAATCGCCAAATATTGGCATCGTCGATCATCATGGAATCAATCAGAATACAAGAGTGTTGTTCAAGATCTTCAGGGCCACTTATAGGATGAGTGCTAATATATTCCGGGCTGGCAAAGGCCGTTACTGCATATTTAGTAATAAAACTGGCGACCAATGATTCGTCTTTGGGATGCGCATAAGTGATTAAAACGTCACAGTCATCGGGAAACTCTACGCCTTCATAAAATGCTTTCCGTTCCAGATTACATGTTTTTAGCGAAAGACTAATATCACCAATATCATGGATTTTAGCAATAACATGTTGTGATAAGTAAGCGATAATCCCCGTTGGGGCATATACCGTTACCCGGCCGCGTTTCTCGTGCTTATAATCAGCAATGAAATTATTCAACTGATCGTTTCGATCTAACATGTCATTGATGTAAGGGAGCAGCGCAGTACCAAACGGCGTGAGGGTCAGCTGCCGGGTGGTTCGGTCAAACACCTTTAGCCCTACTTTTGATTCAAAATCAGCAAGATATTTGCTGACATTGGCCTGTGCAATGCCGAGAACTGTGGCAGCGTGACTGATGTTTTCACTGGCAGCAATGACCGAAATAATCTTCAGTTCCCGGTGTTTGAGTTGTAATTTATTCATCGCCAAGCCCGATATATATAATTTTTTATATATTACTATATAAATA
>NZ_JANEWL010000301.1:0-200 GCF_028069815.1 Citrobacter sp. Awk 2 | reverse complement strand
CAGGTTCGGGTCGAACGTAGTGAGACAACGGAGCCGTTTACGGCGACGGCCCGAAGGGCGAGCGAAGCGAGTCATCCTGCACGACCCACCAATGTAAAAAGGCGCCCTAAAGGCGCCTTTTTGCTATCTGCGATATGAAAGATTCGAACCTGCAGCAGGTTCGGGTCGAACGTAGTGAGACAACGGAGCCGTTTACGGCG
>NZ_JANEWL010000300.1:0-220 GCF_028069815.1 Citrobacter sp. Awk 2 | reverse complement strand
ACTGCTCTTTAACAATTTATCAGACAATCTGTGTGGGCACTCGAAGATACGGATTCTTAACGTCGCAAGACGAAAAATGAATACCAAGTCTCTTGAGTGAACATACGTAATTCATTACGAAGTTTAATTCACGAGCATCAAACTTAAATTGAAGAGTTTGATCATGGCTCAGATTGAACGCTGGCGGCAGGCCTAACACATGCAAGTCGAACGGTAGCAC
>NZ_JANEWL010000030.1:0-45600 GCF_028069815.1 Citrobacter sp. Awk 2 | reverse complement strand
GTATACCCCCCTATAGTATCTGGAGGGCGTATGCCGCATTCACCTGAAGATAAGAAACGCATTCTCACCCGTGTACGCCGTATCCGCGGCCAGGTTGATGCGCTTGAGCGCGCGCTGGAGTCCGGTGAGCCGTGTCTGGCAATCCTGCAACAAATTGCCGCCGTGCGCGGTGCATCCAATGGCCTGATGGGCGAAATGGTTGAGATCCACCTGAAAGATGAACTGGTCAGCGGGGATACAACCCCAGACCAGCGTGCTGTGCGCATGGCTGAAATCGGCCATCTTCTGCGCGCTTATCTAAAATAACACCATCACCTCGCAATAATGGGAAGAGACAAATGAAATCACGTGCAGCAGTTGCATTCGGCCCCGGTCAGCCGTTAAAAATTGTCGAAATCGACGTCGCACCGCCAAAGAAAGGTGAAGTGCTGGTTAAAATTACCCACACAGGCGTGTGCCATACTGACGCTTTTACGCTCTCTGGCGACGATCCGGAAGGTGTGTTTCCGGCGGTACTCGGCCATGAAGGCGGGGGTATCGTGGTTGAAGTGGGTGAGGGCGTCACCAGTCTGAAACCGGGTGACCATGTCATCCCGCTGTACACGGCAGAATGTGGTGAGTGTAAGTTCTGTAAGTCTGGCAAAACTAACTTGTGTCAGGCCGTACGTGCTACCCAGGGCAAAGGCCTGATGCCGGATGGCACTACGCGTTTCTCATATAATGGCGAACCTATCTATCACTATATGGGGACCAGTACCTTCAGTGAATACACCGTTTGCGCAGAGATCTCGCTGGCGAAGGTTAACCCGCAAGCGCCGCTGGATAAAGTGTGTCTGCTGGGCTGTGGCGTAACCACCGGGATCGGGGCAGTACATAACACGGCGAAAGTGAAAGAAGGCGATACTGTGGCCGTATTTGGCCTGGGCGGCATTGGTCTGGCAGTGATCCAGGGGGCAGTACAGGCGAAAGCTGGGCGTATTCTGGCGGTTGATACTAACCCGGAAAAATTCAAGCTGGCGGGTGAAATGGGCGCGACCGACTTCATCAACCCGACCGATTATGATAAACCGATTCAGGATGTGATTGTCGAGCTTACCGACGGCGGTGTGGACTTCAGCTTTGAATGCATTGGTAACGTAAATGTGATGCGTGCGGCGCTGGAATGCTGTCATAAAGGATGGGGTGAAAGCATCATCATTGGTGTGGCCGGTGCGGGACAGGAAATAAAAACCCGTCCGTTCCAACTGGTAACCGGACGCGTGTGGCGCGGGTCGGCGTTTGGTGGTGTGAAAGGGCGTACGCAGCTGCCTGGAATGGTTGAAGATGCGATGAGCGGGAAAATCCAGTTGGACCCGTTTATTACCCATCGCTTACCGCTGGAGCAGATCAACGAAGCTTTTGATTTAATGCATCAGGGTAAGTCCATTCGTACCGTTATCCACTTTGGCGATAACTGATTCATTGGCCAGCGGAATTTACCGCTGGCACTTTCCTGAATTTCTTTGAATGATGTTGTGAAAGTGTGACGAATCTTGCGCTTTTCACGGTAAGCAAACTTTATGAATTGCCGATGACTATCTAATGGGCGTGTTTTCACGCATAAACCCTACAAGAGAGTCGACGGTCATGGACAATACAATATCGATGCAAGCCCAGAATAAACTGGGCTTTCTGCATCAAATCAGACTGGTTCCGCTGTTTTCCTCCATTCTCGGTGGCATCCTTCTGCTGTTTGCTTTGAGTTCCGGGCTGGCAAGCTATTTTCTTATGCAGGCCGATCGCGATCAGCGCGATGTGACCGATGAGATTCAGGTCAGGATGGGGTTATCTAACAGTTCCAATCACCTACGCACAGCCCGTATCAATATGATCCACGCCGGCGCAGCGAGTCGTATTGCCGAAATGGATGACATGAAGGCCAATATCGCCGAGGCGGAAAAACGCATTAAGCAATCTCAGGATGGTTTTACTGTCTATATGTCTCGCGTAGTGAAAACGTCGGAGGACGAAGCCTTAGACGCTGAACTGAGCGCCAGTTTCAAAGCATACATCGACGGTCTGCAGCCGATGCTGAAATATGCCAGAAACGGGATGTTTGAAGCGATTATCAACCATGAAAATGAGCACGCCAGGCCGCTGGATACGGCTTACAACAAGGTGCTGCTGAAGGCCATAGAAATTCGTACTGCAAGAGCCAACCAGCTCAGCGAGCAGGCCCACCATCGTACCCAAATCGGCATGGCCTTTATGCTGGGTGCATTTATTCTGGCACTGGTGCTAACCGTGATGACGTTTGTTGTCCTGCGTCGTACCGTGATTCATCCACTGTTGCGCGCGGCCCAGCGTATTGAGCAAATTTCTGTGGGCGATCTGACCATGCGGGATGAACCAACCGGGCGCAGTGAGATTGGTCGTCTGAGTCGCCATCTTCAGACGATGCAACATTCACTGGAGAAAACCGTAGGCACGGTACGTCAGGGGGCGGAAGAAATCTATCGCGGCACCAGTGAAATCTCGGCGGGTAATACGGATCTGTCATCACGTACCGAAGAACAGGCCGCGGCGATTGAACAAACGGCGGCCAGTATGGAAGAACTGACTGCTACGGTGAAACAAAACGCGGACAACGCACACCATGCCAGTAAACTGGCGGAAGATGCCTCCGGCAAAGCCAGTCGCGGTGGGCAGATGGTCTCTGGCGTGGTGAAAACCATGGGGAATATCTCGACCAGCTCGAAAAAAATCTCTGAAATTACCGCTGTCATCAACAGCATTGCCTTTCAGACCAATATTCTGGCGCTGAATGCGGCGGTGGAAGCGGCGCGAGCAGGAGAGCAAGGGCGTGGATTTGCCGTCGTCGCCAGTGAAGTTCGCACGTTGGCAAGCCGCAGCGCCCAGGCAGCGAAAGAGATTGAAGGATTGATCAGTGAGTCAGTGCGGTTGATTGACCAGGGGTCCGGTGAGGTTGTGGCTGCGGGTAATACCATGACGGATATTGTCGATGCGGTAAAACGTGTCACCGATATTATGCTGGAAATTGCAGCGGCGTCTGATGAACAGAGCCGGGGTATCGTGCAGGTAAGCCAGGCGATTTCAGAGATGGATAAAGTGACGCAGCAGAACGCCTCACTGGTCGAAGAAGCCTCGGCTGCAGCGGCATCCCTGGAAGAACAGGCTGCGCGTTTAACGGAGGCGGTCGGTATATTCCGCTTACAGGGTGCAAGTGCTGTAAAGCGCGTGCCATTTGCCAAAAACTCGGGACATGCGCTGCCGCAGACTGCGGGAACCAGCGGTGATAACTGGGAAACATTTTAATGAAATAGGGGACCGAATGGTCCCTTATTTTTTACCTCAGAATGGTACGGTTTTGCGTATTGCGGCAATGAGGACTTGCGCTGCGGAGGGTAATTGCACGTCCACGCGGGTAAGTATCCCAATGGGCTCTCCCGCACCATGCGTAGGTACCGGTAATGACACTAGCGTTGCCTGGCGTAAATCTTCCCGCACTGCGCCTGAAGGCACAAACCAAACATAGTCGTAATCCACCGTCAGTTGCCGGGAAAGCGATGCTGACAGCGTTTCGATACATCCAGAGGGCATTTTACAGCCCTGGCTTTGCAGCAAGGCTTCCGCGTGCTGTCGTGGGGCTGTCCCTTTGGGGGACACCACGACAGGCCATTCCATTACCCGACTCAGTGTGATGGTCTCTTGCAATAACGGATGATTAGGTCGCACAACCAGCTTGAGCGATTCGAGAAATAACAGTTCGTAGTTTAGACCAACCATCAATTCCGGATCGGCCATACGGCCAATACCGAGGTCGATCTCCCCGGATTTTAAGCCAGCCAGAATCATGGGATTACTCATGGTGGCAACCTGCAACGTTGTTTCCATTTGCTGCTTGTGATACTGACCAATTACTGCAGGCAAAATACCCAATGCAGCTGTTGGCAAGGCACCAATACGAACAACATCAGTCTGCGACTCTTCACGATGATTTAATGCCTGGCCGGCAGTGTTGAGTGCATCAAGCACTCTTACCGCATGGGTAAGAAACTGTTCGCCGGGCAAGGTTAACTGTGCACCAAGACGACCGCGTTCAAAGAGTCGGGTTCCGGTCAGTTGCTCCAGTTCGTTCAGCGTTTTGGAGAGGGCTGGTTGACTCAGGTTAAGGGTTTCGGCCGCGCGCCCCAAAGTTCCCTGTTGGGCAACGGCGACAAAAGTATGAAGATGGCGCAAGCGAATGCGCTGATTGAACAGAACATTTTTTTCCATAAGCGATGTTAAAAACAGAGCCGTATCGGTGACAAGTGAAGTTGTTTGTTTTTGATAACTTGATAGCAAAATATTATTAACATTTAACGCCTTTTACTTACAACTGATTTATTTTGCTTATGTTTTGTACAGCGTGACCGCGTGGTGGGATCATGGAAGGGAATGTAGCCAGTCGTTATACTCTGACAATTGTTCGCTTTTTCATCATTCATCATCACAGGGCACTGACCAATGATCCATGTAATAGGGCACCTTAACCCCGATAGCGATGCCATTTGCACCGCGGCAATGACAGCTCGCTGGCTTACGTTACGAGGCCAGCAGGCGACGGCATGGCGTGCGGGGGAACCTAACCGTGAAACGCAATTTATCTTTGCGCATGCAGGATTGGACATGCCCGAACGACTCACGTTTCCGCTGACCGATCTGGATGTTTGGGTGGTAGATTTCACCGAACCGACACAAGGACCAGAATCGCTGTCTGAGAGCAATGTCGTCGGTATCATCGACCATCATCGACTCGGCGGATTAGTGACACGTCTTCCTCCGGAGGTTTGGGTTAAGCCTGTTGGCAGCAGTGCGACGCTGTTGTGGCAACTGATGACGGATGACGAGCGCAGCCAGGTGTCGTCTGCGGAGGCTGCTTTGCTACTGGGGGCTATTTTAAGTGACACTGTCACGCTTCGTTCGCCTACTACCACGCCGGATGACAGCCAGGCGGTGGGGGCTCTGGCCCAAAAAACGGGTGTGGATCTGGACGCTTTCAGCCGTGATCTTCTGTCGGCCAAAACCAGCGTCGAAGGCATGAGTGCCCGTGAACTGCTGCATAAAGACATTAAAACGTTCACCATTCATGGGCATAAAGTCTGCGTGGCGCAACTCGAGCTGTATGCACTGCGCCAGGTTGACGGTGTGCTGGACGATCTCCGCGAGGAGATGACCCGTTATGCTGAGGAAAATCAAGCTGCTCTGGTGGTACTGATGTTGACGGACATCAATCTTGGCGATACCAGTCTGTGGTTCGCTGGCTCTGAGTTGTCAGAGTTACCGCAACCCTGCAAGGTCGAAGGCATGCTCAGTCGTAAAAAACAGATGCTGCCATGGCTGGAAAGCCATTTAAAAGCACGTCAGTAAGTTTTGGTTCACTGTCCTGGTGGGAGGGGGAATTTATGCGGGATCACAGTTTGTAAATTCTTCCCACCGGACTCAGCGGTGTTTTCTACACTCCAGGTAATATTCACTGGAGGCATGACATTATGGCGAACACCATCACGGCAGATGAGATTCGGGAACAATTTTCGCAGGCAATGTCAGCAATGTACCAGCAGGAAGTCCCGCAGTATGGCACGTTGCTGGAACTTGTCGCTGATGTGAATCTGGCGGTACTGGAAAATAATCCGACGCTGCATGAAAAACTGGCCAATGCGGATGAACTGGCACGGCTCAATGTTGAACGCCATGGGGCTATCCGGGTCGGTACTGCGCAGGAGTTGTCTACACTGCGGCGGATGTTTGCCATTATGGGCATGTATCCGGTCAGCTATTATGATCTTTCCCAGGCGGGCGTCCCCGTCCATTCCACGGCGTTTCGTCCCATCGACGATGCCTCGCTTTCGCGCAACCCGTTTCGGGTATTTACGTCACTATTACGCCTCGAATTAATCGAGAACGTGGTATTGCGCCAGCAGGCAGCGGACATCCTCGCAAAGCGTGATATTTTCACGCGTCGTTGTCACGAATTGCTGGATGAGTTTGATGCACAGGGCAGTTTCACACCCGCACAAGCCCAGGAGTTTGTGCATGAAGCACTGGAAACGTTCCGTTGGCATCAACACGCCACCGTAGATGAGCAAACGTATCATGCCTTGCATAACGAACATCGACTGATTGCAGATGTGGTCTGTTTTCCTGGGTGCCATATCAACCACCTGACGCCGCGTACGCTGGATATTGATCGGGTACAGTCGATGATGCCGGAGTGCGGGATTACACCGAAAATTCTCATTGAAGGCCCACCACGGCGTGAGGTGCCCATCTTGCTTCGCCAGACCAGCTTTAAGGCGCTGGAAGAACCGGTGTTGTTTGCCGGCGAAATGCGTGGAACACACACAGCGCGTTTTGGTGAAATCGAGCAACGTGGTGTGGCGCTGACGCCAAAGGGCCGGGCGTTGTACGACGAACTGTTGAGTAAAGCGGGGACGGGGAAAGATAACCTGACGCACCAACTGCATCTTCAGGACGTGTTTAAGGCGTTCCCGGACAGCGAGTTTCTGCTGCGCCAACAGGGACTGGCCTGGTTCCGTTATCGCCTGACGCCGTCGGGCGAAGCGCATCGCCAGGCTATTCGCCCGGATGACGATCCACAACCGCTCATTGAGCGGGGCTGGATGGTTGCTCAGCCTATCACCTACGAAGATTTCTTGCCGGTGAGCGCCGCAGGGATTTTCCAGTCTAATCTGGGTAATGAAACACAGGCGCGCAGCCACGGTAATTCCAGCCGCGATGCCTTTGAACAGGCGCTGGGCTGCGCGGTATATGATGAGTTTGCGTTGTATCAGGAGGCAGAAGAGCGCAGTAAACGGCGGTGTGGTTTACTTTAACTGAATTTACACGGGATTCGGTCTGTTCTCATCGACATAAAATATTTTCGATTTTGTACAGATAATCGGCGACCAACAATTGGATTATTAATGAATTTTGTCTAGAGTGAGCGGTCAGAAATGTGCACTCTCTTGCCGCAGATTTTGACCGGCGCGGGACCATTTACACGACCAGAAGGACTCACTTTCAGGCATGAATCGCAGACGATTTATTAAAGGTTCAATGGCAGTGGCCGCCGTGTGCGGAACCAGTGGTATTGCATCACTCTTTTCCCGCGCCGCCTATGCGGCAGAGTCTGACATTGCAGACGGAAAAACCGTACGTTTTGATTTTTCCGTTCTGCAATCAATGGCCCATGATTTAGCACAGAAGCCGTGGGGCGGTGCGCCGCGCGCATTGCCGGATACGCTGGCGAAACTGACGCCGCAGGCTTACAACAGTATTCAGTACGACGCAGAACAGTCACTGTGGAACAACGTTGAAAATCGTCAGCTTGACGCACAGTTCTTCCATGTGGGAATGGGCTTCCGTCGCCGCGTACGCATGTTCTCGGTTGATGACAGTACGCATATGGCGCGTGAGATCCATTTCCGTCCGGAGCTTTTCAAGTACAACGATGCCGGTGTGGATACCAAACAACTGGAAGGGCAAACTGACCTCGGTTTTGCCGGTTTCCGCGTGTTCAAAGCGCCTGAACTGGCTCGTCGTGATGTCGTGTCCTTCCTGGGAGCCAGCTATTTTCGCGCCGTAGATGACACCTATCAGTACGGTTTGTCGGCGCGTGGTCTGGCGGTCGATACGTATACCGACAGCAAAGAAGAGTTTCCTGACTTCACCGCATTCTGGTTCGAAACGGTTAAACCGGGCGCCACTTCATTTACTGTTTATGCACTGCTCGATAGCCCAAGTGTGACTGGCGCGTTTAAGTTTGTGATCCACTGTGAGAAAACGCAGGTGATCATGGATGTGCAAAATCATGTCTATGCGCGTAAAGACATCAAGCAACTCGGCATTGCGCCGATGACCAGCATGTTCAGCTGTGGTAACAATGAACGCCGGATGTGTGACACCATTCACCCGCAAATTCATGACTCCGACCGTCTGGCTATGTGGCGAGGCAATGGTGAGTGGATCTGCCGTCCGCTGAATAACCCGCAAAAACTGCAGTTCAATGCCTACACCGATAACAACCCGCGAGGGTTCGGCTTACTGCAGCTCGATCGTGACTTCTCTCATTACCAGGACATCATGGGCTGGTACAACAAGCGGCCAAGCCTGTGGGTTGAACCACGAAACCAGTGGGGTAAGGGGACCATTGGTTTAATGGAGATCCCGACTACCGGTGAAACACTGGATAACGTCGTCTGCTTCTGGCAGCCGGATAAAGCAATCAAAGCCGGTGACGATCTGGAATTCAAATATCGCCTGTACTGGAGCGCACAACCACCGGTACGTTCGCCGCTGGCCCGTGTGATGGCAACCCGCACCGGTATGGGTGGCTTCCCGGAAGGATGGGCTCCGGGCGAACATTATCCAGAAAAATGGGCACGTCGTTTTGCCGTTGATTTCGTGGGTGGTGACCTGAAAGCGGCAGCGCCGAAGGGAATTGAACCGGTCATTACGCTCTCCAGCGGCGAAGCGAAGCAGATTGAAATTCTCTACGTGGAGCCTATCGACGGCTACCGAATCCAGTTTGACTGGTATCCAACGTCTGATTCAACCGACCCGGTCGATATGCGCATGTTCCTGCGCTGCCAGGGCGATGCTATCAGTGAAACCTGGCTGTATCAGTACTTCCCGCCTGCACCGGATAAACGTCAGTACGTTGACGACCGGGAAATGCGTTAATTGCTCTTCTGATGGCTCTCCTTCCGGGGAGCCATTGCTGAAACCTCTTCCGTAACAATCTGTACACTATTTACTCGATCCTGTTCGCATTTTTCCCTGACCTAACCGGGTAAGCTGATCATGTGTATTTCTTATACACATTCTTTACCACTAACAGGGAGAAAGTATGTTTCCAGAATACAGAGACCTTATTTCCCGACTGAAATCCGAGAATCCTCGTTTTCTGTCCTTATTCGAAAAACACAACAGCCTTGATCATGAGATTTCCAGACTGGAAGGTTCGGATGGTCGGGGATACAGTTTGGACATTGTTCGTCTTAAGAAACAGAAACTCCACCTGAAGGAAGATTTGCTCAAAATTTTGCAAAGAGAGAGTGTCAGTGAGAGCTAAATAGTACTGTGCTCACTGTGTACAAGGGCTTCCAGCGAGAAAAGGAAGCCCTTCCTGTTTCAGACGTTAATCGACCATCACGCGTTTGTTTGTCGCCCCCCAGAGGATCGACATTTCAGTGAACAGCGCGCCGCTAATTTCTTCGACTTCTTCTGCGCTCACCTGCGCATTTCCCTGTTTTCCGAATAACACCACTTCATCGCCGGATGTAACCTGCGGTAGATCGGTCACATCAACAATCACGGTATTCATGGATGTTTTACCCAGCACAGGAACCCGCTGGCCGTGGATCAGTACGTGCCCCGCGTTACTGAACACACGACGATATCCATCAGCATAACCCGTCGGAATATTGGCAAGAACGGAATTACGTTTAAGGGTATAGGTTCTGTCATACCCGACGGTATTTCCTTTGGGGTAATGGTTTACCGACGCGATTGCGGATTTAAACGTCATGACGCGTTTGTATTCGGTGCTGGCAATGGTATCGCCATAAAAAATACCGCCAACACGCACCATGTCGAGCCAGGATTCAGGAACGGTCAGGGTGGCGAACGTATTCGCGACATGTAGGATGACATCTTCGCGCTTAAGCCCGGTAATATTGAGTACCTGGGCCGATTGCGTATTGAAACGGGCCAGATCGCGTTTCACCACCGCCGCATCTTCTTCCGGGAAATGCGACATGATGCCAACAATTTTCAGACCGGGTAACGCGGAAATAGCGCGGGCCTCTTCCAGACCTGACGCGGTGCTGACTTCCAGACCGTTTCGTGACATACCGCCAGAGTTCAGTGCCAGATGGATACGAATTGTTTTCCCTTTCTCCTGGGCAATTGCACTCAGACGTTTAGCCATATCCAGATTACCAATCAGCTCTTCGGTATCAAAATCCGCCGCCTGGCGCATCTCTTTTTCCGTCGCGTTGCGAACGCGCATTAGCTGCGATGTATAACCTGACTGACGAACAATGCTAATTTCCTCGTTGCTGGCGATGCCAATACACTGCACACCGTTTTGCATCATCACCGGCGTAACCAGTGAGAGATCGTGGCCATACGCATCGCCTTTAAGAATGGCGCACATCCGGGTTTTGTCTCCCAGCAGTTGCTGAACTTTATGAATGTTATATTCCAGCGCGCTACGAGAAATTTCCAGCGTGGTATTATCCACAACCTGCTGTTTGTTTACGGCAAAGGGGACAGGACCCGCTTGCGTGGTGGGGACGGGTTGGTGACAGGCGGTAATCAGTAAAAGCGGAATAAGTGATAAACGACCCAAAGGTGCTGCCATGCTTGCTCCTTAGCAATAGAATGAAAGTGTTGTTGTCATCATTACGGCCTATCCATGTATCGGATAACCGGACATCCAGAGTAACGGCTTCCGCACCAGAGATTGTTTCTAAGTGATTGCTGTGACAGCATAAAAATATGACCTCCCCGGCGATAAACAGATTAATATCGGCTACTGCCAGTCAGAAATTCCCCGTTTACAATCGCAAAGGAGATAAACATGTCAGAAATTATTACCGTCAGTGACACGCTGGAACTGCGGGCAGTGGAAGAACAACACGTCACGCCTTTGCATCAGTTGGTGCTCAAAAATAAAGTTTGGCTCCAGCGGTCGCTGAACTGGCCGCAGTTTGTCGAATCTGAGGACGATACGCGTAAGAATGTGCAGGGGAATATGATGTTGCACCAGCGTGGCTACGCCAAAATGTTCCTTATCTTCAAACAAGGTGAAGTGGTTGGTGTTATCTCGTTTAACCAAATAGAACCGTTGAACAAAGCGGCTTACATCGGCTACTGGTTGGATGAAGTTCATCAGGGACAGGGCATGATGTCCCGGTCGCTACAGGCATTGATTCATCATTATGCTCAGCGTGGCGAGATCCGTCGGTTCATTATTAAATGCCGCGTGGATAACCTGGAAAGCAACCAGGTGGCGATGCGCAACGGTTTTCAGCTGGAAGGATGTTTAAAGCAGGCGGAGTTTCTCAATGATGGCTATCACGATGTGAATCTCTATGCCCGTATCATTGATAGCGTTTCAGAATAAACCGGCGAGGGGGGTGCGCGTAATACGCTGTTCGCCGTTGATAACTTTTGGCCCGCGCAGATGGATTGCATCGCCATCAAAGGCTTCAACGTGGGCCTGACCGGTTATCTCAATATGATGCTCGATCAGCACTTCCCCCAGAATACAGGAGTGACCTTCAATCAGGATGTGACCATCCAGCAAGAGTGGCCCGCCGCGTAATTTTGCATGCCCCCCGACCAGCACATGGTGTTTCAGGACACAGTTACCTTCAACCACCGCATGCTCAGCCACTTGTGAGCTATAGCGCAGGGTCGGTATCGCATCTTCATCGGTGCCAGCGATGATGCGGGCGTTACCGTATACCTTCGCACAATCGCAGATCCAAACGTTATTTTCCTCATTACCCTCGATGCGAGCATAATCAAAAACCTCGGCGCGGTGTTCAATAAAGGCGTAGTCAATGGTCGCATCGCCATAGATCTGCACCTGATGCACAATGCGTGAGTGGTTTACGGTTGCGCGATCATATATTTGTAGGGGCTGGTCACTTTCACGGGTTAACCCTTTGGCGGCGATGACTTCGGAGCCTCCCAGAACACGTGCATCACCCGACAGAAGACACTCGCCACGTACAACAGAGTCCTGAATGGTGACGTTGTCACGTATTTGTGCGCCATGGCTAATTTCAGCCCGATCTATCCATACGGCACCGCCAATCTGTGCGCCTTCTCTGACCACGCTGGCCTGCGTAATACGGGCATTTCCTGAAATGGTTGCCCCCGCAAATGCCATCGCATTCACATCGTAAATCCAGCAATTACCGCACTGCGCCAGTACGGCTTCATCATCAATCCAGCCTCCAGGCGTGCCAGCCGGAACATCATTAAAATCAATCAGTGCAATTATCTGGCGTAGTAATACGCTTCTTTTGTTGCCATTATCCTGATAACTGAAGGAGCGAGGCTCGTCGCTCAGACGGTATTTGGTCATAGCTCATTTCCGTGTTGCGCACCTTAGTTAAACGTAGCAAAGTTTTCCGTACTGGCTAAATCGCCATAATTTCCATAAAATGCATTTCAAATATACTTTAAAAAATAAACAAAATGAGTAATAACAAGCATAGTGATCGGGTCCTTAATCTTCCGGCCGGTTATTTTGGCATGGTACTGGGCACCATAGGCATGGGATTCGCCTGGCGATATGCCAGTCAGGTATGGTCGGTGAGCCACTGGATTGGCGATGGGTTAGTCATCCTGGCGATGGTTATTTGGGGTCTGTTAACGTTGGCTTTTCTGACCCGTTTAGTCCGTTTTCCCCAGAGTGTGCTGGCAGAAATCCGCCATCCGGTGATGAGCAGTTTTGTCAGCCTTTTTCCGGCAACAACCATGCTGGTCGCGATTGGTTTTGTTCCCTGGTACCGCCCGTTAGCCGTCGGGTTATTTAGCATTGGCGTGGTGATACAGCTATCGTACGCGGCCTGGCAAACGGCAGGCCTGTGGCGAGGTTCGCATCCCGAGGAGGCAACCACGCCGGGGTTGTATCTGCCAACCGTCGCCAATAACTTTATCAGCGCGATGGCCTGCGGTGCGCTCGGCTATAACGATGCCGGACTGGTATTTTTAGGGGCAGGGGTTTTCTCCTGGCTTAGCCTTGAACCGGTGATCCTGCAGCGTTTACGCAGTTCTGGTGAGTTGCCCGCGGTATTACGTACGTCGCTGGGTATTCAACTGGCACCCGCGTTAGTGGCCTGTAGCGCATGGCTTAGCGTCAACGGCGGAGAGGGCGATACGCTGGCGAAAATGCTGTTCGGCTATGGCCTGCTGCAGCTGCTGTTTATGCTTCGGCTGATGCCGTGGTATCTGTCCCAGCCGTTTAATGCGTCTTTCTGGAGCTTCTCGTTCGGCGTGTCGGCGCTGGCAACCACAGGGCTACATTTGGGACATGCCAGTGAATCGGGATTTTTCCATACGCTGTCGATTCCACTGTTTATTTTTACCAATTTTATCATTGCGTTATTACTGGTACGTACGTTTGCATTGCTGATGCAGGGGAAACTGCTCATCCGCACGGAGCGTGCTGCATTACTGAAATCTGAGGATAAATAATGACCCTTTGCGACGAAAACTACTTTACTGAAAAATACGATCTCACCCGGACCCATTCCGAAGTTGTTGAAGCGGCTAATATTGTCCCGCCAGGTAAAACACTGGATCTGGGTTGTGGCAATGGCCGGAACAGTCTGTATCTGGCGGCAAACGGCTATGACGTCACTGCATGGGATAAAAATCCCATGAGCATCGCTAATCTTGAGCGCATCAAAGCGGCTGAAGGGTTGAGCAATTTGCACACGAACGTCGCAGACCTGAATGCACTCAGCTTTGATGGCGAATATGATTTTATTCTTTCTACCGTGGTGCTGATGTTCCTGGAAGCGAAAACGATCCCGGGGCTTATCGAAAATATGCAACGTTGTACGAAACCGGGTGGATATAATTTAATCGTAGCGGCAATGGATACCGAGGATTTCCCGTGCACCGTTGGTTTCCCGTTTGCATTTAAAGCAGGTGAATTACGTCACTATTACAGTGGATGGGATCTGCTGAAATACAATGAAGACGTGGGTGAACTCCATCGTACAGATGAAAATGGCAACCGCATTAAACTGCGCTTTGCCACCATGCTGGCGCGTAAAACTGCCTGAACATCCCGTCTGGCTTAACTCTTTCTGCGTTCAGCATTTTTTTGTGCTGAGCGCAGAGAAAAAATTGTGCGGTCGTTACCATTTTTAGTACATCCAAAATGAAACTGTTTTGCTATCCTTTTTATGCATCATTGCGAAAACTAAAGGGATCGTTTCATGCGTACTCAAACTTTATTTAAAGTTGCAGTGCTTACTGGTCTGTTGGCATTATCGGGCTGTGCGTCAAAAGTGACGCAGCCGGATAAATATTCTGGGTTTTTAAAAAATTATTCTGACCTGAAGGAAACAAAATCAGCAACGGGACAACCAGTACTTCGTTGGGTTGACCCGAACTATAATGAATCCAAATATGACAGTATCGTGTATAACCCGATAACGTATTACCCGGTTCCTAAACCTACTACGCAGGTAGGACAGAAGGTTCTTGACCAACTGTTGAACTACACCAACACGCAGATGAAAACGGCCATCAGCAAGCGCAAACCTCTGGTGGCAACGCCAGGGCCACGCAGTCTGATTTTCCGCGGGGCAATCACCGGTGTTGCGACCAGCAAAGAAGGTCTGCAATTCTATGAAGTGATCCCGGTTGCGCTGCTCGTTGCAGGAACACAAATGGCGACGGGTCACCGTACCATGGATACCCACCTTTATTTCGAGGGTGAGCTGATCGATCCGGCAACCAATAAACCTGTGATTAAAGTTGTGCGTCAGGGTGAAGGTAAAGACCTGAACAACGAAAGCACGCCAATGGCGTTCGAAACGTTGAAGAAAGTTGTTGATGACATGGCGACAGATGCCTCCATGTTTGATGTGAACAAAAAATAATAATGAAGAACGCACCATCTGCGGATGGTGCGTTTTTTTATGCCACTCGCCGACGGTACAACAGTTTTCCCATCAAGGCTTCCGGGCGTGCAAACATCACCAGATTTCCCAGCAAAATCAGCACTAAACCGGCAATCGCGTTAGCCTGCCAGACATACCCTTCATACAGCGTTGACAGCGTGAGTGCCACCAGAGGGAAAAGCAATGTACTGTAAGCGGCCTTACTCGGGCCGATGCGTCCTACCAGTGTGAAATAAGCGCCGAAGGCAATCACAGAGCCAAAAATAGCCAGATACAACAGTGCGCTAAGGTAGCTAAACGTCCACTGCGGTGTGAAGTCATCCCCGCGAACCAGTGCAATGGTGGCAATCAGTAAGGTACCGTACAGCATGGCCCAGCTGTTGGTGGTCATCACCTCCAGCCCTTTTTTCTGATGACGCAGGCTTATCATATTGCCCAGGGAAAAACCAAACGTTCCCAGAGCGCTTAAACCAATACCCAGCAGAAGCGAGTGATTCAGGCCGCTATTGACCAAATCCTGCCAGAACAGAGTGATGATACCCGTCAACCCCAGCGCCGCGGCGAAATAAAAGCGTAGCGGTGGTTTTTGACCAAAAAATACAAAACTATTCACCGCATTGAACAACACGGCCATCGAGAAAATTACTGACTCCAGACCGGTGTTAATCCAGGCCGCTGCCGTGTAAAAACACCAGAAATTGAAGCAAAAAACACAGCCGCCCTGTAACAGACAAAACAGATGGTCGCGTCCGGAGAGTTTACGCAATTTGCCGCTGAACAGCAGGAGAAGGATCATCACCGAGCTAGCGACCGCAAAGCGCCAAAAGATAGAGACCGGAGCAGCAACGGGCCCTTGCTGCAGGTAAATGGCAATCCATGTCGTTCCCCATATCACGACCACCAGGCAGTACAACAATGCGTTCATACATCTCTCTCATTTTTGTATTTAAGCGCACAGAGTGGCATGACTGTCTGGGGTTGGCTTTCATCTGATTGCGGTCGACTTGCAAAATCTTGCGCTTTTTTCTCGCAAACATGAAAAGGAGGCTGTTAACAACATGTGGCTGTTATAGACTGAAAGCCTGCTAACTTATTCTGAATGTGATGGTATGTCTCAGCCCTATGGCGCCTTTGAAAACTTACGCAAACATAATGCCGTGCTGCATGAATCGGTTGCGTTACATTCAGGTATCCAACTGGCGGCGTGGTCAAACAAACGCGACACCATTACCCAATATTGCGATCACCACACACTCAGCTTATATGTCGCGGATGGCTACGAGAGCTATCACAAGACGGCTGGGGGCTGGAAAAACGGCGGCGGCCCGGATCGCTTCTGCCTGATGCCGAAAGACAGCGAATCCAGTTGGGACATTCGTGACGATCTCTCCTTTGTACATCTTTATTGTACCGACGCGCATCTACGGGAAGTGGGTGAGAAAGTGTGGGACAAAAGCCCTTATAGCTTCACGCTGGACGAACACACGTTCGGCAGCGATCCGGGGATCACGGCGGTTTATCGTCAGTTTTTACTGGGTAATGACTGGCAGCAACCGGCTAATCACCTGACGCTTAGCGCGGCATCTTCGCTGTTACTGACGCATCTGATTCAACATTACAGCAATGTTCAATGGCGGCCGCCGGCGGTAACCGGTGGGCTTGCGCCAGCCACATTGCGCAACGTGCTGGCCTATATTGACGCGCATCTGGCCTACCCAATGACCCTCAGCGATTTGGCAGCTGAAGCGGCACTGAGTGATTTCCACTTTGCCAGAATGTTTCGCCAGTCGATGAATATGGCCCCGCATCAGTATGTTATGCAGCGTCGTATGGCGCTGGCGCAGCAACTGGTCTGTTATTCTTCACGTAGTTTGTCAGATATCGCAATGGCTTGCGGATTCAGTTCAGCAAGCCATTTTAGCAACCGGTTTAAGCAGGTGACGGGCAAGACGCCAACGCAATTACGTGCGTCGCGATAACCTCAGCACGGCATAACATATCCCTCCGGCGATTAGTCCCCAGAACGCAGAACCGATCCCCACTAAAGTCAAACCACTGGCAGTAACCAGAAAGGTGACGATAGCAGCATCTCGCTCCGCTTCATGGAGCAATGCCTGATACAGACTACCGCTAATCGTACCGAGCAAGGCGAGGCCAGCCAGCATCTGGATCCAGCTTGCCGGCAGAGCGGCCATCAATCCGGTTACCGACCCACCAAACACGCCGGCCAGAAGGTAGAACATCCCGGCAGCGGCAGCGGCTAACCAGCGTCGCCGGGCATCCGGATGCGCATCCGGACTTTGGCAAATTGCGGCGGTGATGGCGGCAATACAGATGGAGTAGACGCCAAAGGGAGAAAACAGTAACGCCAGCAGCCCCGTGAAAATAATCAGCGGTGAAACAGGCAAGGAGTAACCTGACGCTTTCATGGTGGCAATGCCTGGGGCATTTTGTGAAGCCATGGTGACCAGGAAGAACGGCAAAGCGATGCTTATACTGTGTGCAAGAGAGAAGTGGGGGGCGATGAATTCAGGCATCACCGGAGATAAATCAATGTCATTAGTGACAATGTCACCTTTTAGCAGTGCGATGGCAATACCCACCAGCATGGCAGCAATGACGGCGTATCTGGGGGCGACAACTTTAAGCACCAGCCACGCCAGCAGCATGCTGCCGCACAGGAGAAGCTCATTATTAAGGCTATTGAATGCCTGCAAACCAAAACGCAGTAGGATCCCGGCCAGCATTGCCGATGCCAGTGAGTGTGGGATTATCTGCATCAGACGTGCAAACAACCCCGTCACACCACACAGGACTATCAACGCGTTAGCAACAATAAAAACGCCGATAGCATCCTGAATGGTCACGCCTTGCAGACCCGTAACCAGCAGCGCAGCACCAGGCGTAGACCAGGCGGTCAGGATGGGAGCACGGTACCACACTGACAATGCCAGCGTACTCGCGCCCATCGCGATTCCCAGTGCTGTCATCCAGCCAGCAATCTGCCCGGTCGTTGCGCCTGCGGCTATCGCCGCTTGCCAGATGATGGCTGCTGAGCTTGCGTAGCCGACCAGCACGGCAACAAAACCGGATAAAACGGTGGGCAAAGGGATTGATAATGTGCGCATAGCGACTCCGCGTGCGTTATAACGGTCATTCACTGTAGCACTGTGCGTTATAGCGTACAAGTGATAAGCTGATGGACAGAAACAGGAGATAGAGGAAGGTGACAATGGACAATTTAACCCACTATCTGGCTACCACGCTCCGGACATTACGTCACCAGCGGGAATGGAGTCTGTCGCGTCTGGCAGAAGAAACGGGTGTATCTAAGGCCATGTTGGGACAGATCGAACGCAATGAATCCAGTCCAACAGTGGCGACGCTATGGAAAATTGCCACCGGACTGAACGTGCCGTTTTCGACGTTTATTTCACCACCAGAGTCAGCAGGCACAGCGACGTTTGATCCCCAACAGCAGGCAATGATAGTGACACCGCTGTTTCCATGGGACCCACAACTCTGCTTTGACCATTTTTCAATATTGCTGGCACCGGGGGCGCTGAGTGAATCTACACCGCATGAAACCGGTGTGATTGAGCACGTAGTGGTGATTAGTGGCCTGCTGGATATGTGCATTGATGGGCAATGGCGAACCATCAAATCAGGTGAGGGGGTCCGTTTTGCGGGTGATACTGCACATAGTTACCGTAACAGTGGCGAACAGACGGTTCACTTTCATTCCCTGATCCATTACCCACGCGGTTAATCGGGAAAACTATTCCGAAATGCCGCGCTTCTGACTACAATAGCCGCCATTTTTACCGCTTGTGGATGGTAACAACTGTATGCGCCAGCAACCTCATCACCTTGAATTGTTAAGCCCGGCTCGTGATACCGCCATTGCGCGCGAAGCCATTTTGCACGGCGCGGATGCCGTATACATTGGCGGCCCCGGTTTTGGTGCGCGTCACAACGCCAGTAACAGCCTGAAAGACATCGCTGAACTGGTGCCATTCGCTCATCGATATGGGGCGAAGATCTTTGTGACGTTAAACACGATCTTGCATGATGATGAGCTGGAACCTGCTCAGCGGTTAATTACCGATTTGTATCAGACGGGTGTTGATGCGCTGATTGTGCAGGATATGGGGATTATGGAACTGGATATCCCGCCGATTGAACTGCATGCCAGTACCCAGTGTGATATTCGCAGCGTCGAGAAGGCGAAGTTTCTTTCTGACGTCGGATTCACGCAGATTGTACTGGCGCGCGAACTGAGTCTTGAGCAGATTCACGCGATTCATCAGGCGACGGACGCGACGATCGAGTTTTTCATCCACGGTGCGTTATGCGTTGCTTATTCAGGCCAGTGTTATATCTCTCATGCGCAAACCGGGCGCAGCGCTAACCGCGGCGACTGTTCACAAGCCTGCCGACTACCGTATACCCTGAAAGACGATCAGGGCCGTGTGGTGTCGTATGAAAAACACCTGCTGTCGATGAAAGATAATGATCAGACCGCCAACCTCGGTGCGTTGATTGATGCCGGAGTACGTTCCTTCAAAATTGAAGGGCGCTACAAAGACATGAGCTATGTGAAGAACATCACTGCACATTATCGGCAGATGCTGGATGCCATCATCGAAGAACGCGGCGATCTGGCACGTTCATCAGCAGGTCGCACTGAGCATTTCTTCACACCATCTACAGAGAAAACTTTCCACCGCGGCAGCACTGACTATTTTGTCAATGCCCGTAAGGGCGACATCGGCGCATTCGACTCACCTAAATTCATTGGCTTGCCAGTGGGTGAGGTACTGAAGGTGGCGAAGGATTATCTTGATGTCGAGGTGACGGAGCCACTGGCAAACGGGGATGGCCTGAACGTATTGATTAAGCGTGATGTGGTTGGATTCCGTGCCAATACTGTAGAAAAAACGGGGAATAATCGTTATCGGGTATGGCCGAATGAAATGCCAACGGACCTGCACAAAGTGCGGCCGCACCATCCGCTCAATCGCAATCTCGATCATAACTGGCAGCAGGCGTTAACCAAGACATCCAGCGAACGTCGTGTCGCGGTTGATATTGAATTAGGTGGCTGGCAGGAACAGTTGATCCTGACGTTGACCAGTGAAGACGGCGTGAGTATCACCCATACGCTGGATGGCCAGTTTGAAGAAGCGAACCATGCCGAAAAAGCGTTGAGTAATTTGCAGGATGGTCTGGCAAAACTTGGACAGACGCTGTACTACGCCCGTGATATTCAGGTGAATCTGCCGGGGGCGCTGTTTGTGCCGAATGGTCAACTCAACCAACTGCGCCGCGAAGCCATCGACATGCTGGATACCGCACGTCTGGAAAACTACCAGCGTGGCAGTCGTAAGCCCGTTGCCCAGCCGGCACCGGTCTATCCGCAGACGCATTTGAGTTTTCTGGCAAACGTCTATAACCATAAAGCGCGTGAGTTTTACCACCGTTATGGTGTCCAGTTGATTGATGCAGCATATGAAGCGCATGAAGAAAAGGGCGATGTTCCGGTGATGATTACCAAGCATTGCCTGCGTTTTGCATTCAATCTGTGTCCGAAACAGGCAAAAGGGAATATCAAAAGCTGGAAAGCCACACCGATGCAATTGGTGAATGGTGATGAAGTGCTGACGCTGAAATTTGATTGCCGACCGTGCGAAATGCACGTTATCGGCAAGATGAAACACCACATTCTGAAAATGCCGTTGCCGGGCAGCGTAGTGGCTTCTGTCAGCCCTGATGAGCTGATGAAAACACTGCCGAAGCGGAAAGGCTAACTCAGGTGTGTATCTGGCTTGCGTGATTTTTGCCAGTGATGGTGTTCGCGTAGATCGGCGGCGGATTCTTCCGCCGTCACTCTTAGCTCATCGCTGTCTGCCGTGTGGCGTAATAAATGATCGGCATCCTGTACCTGAAGATATTCATGTCCCTGATGAGTAGCGAAAAGCTGGCCGGAGAAAAGCGCGCTGGCAAGCAATAACACCGTTAACCCTTTCTTAAACATCATGCACCCTCTGGCACGTTAGCTGTGGACGTGGCGATAATTTCGCCGGGTGACTATTCAATAATTTAATCGCTGTAAAGGCAATCGTCCGTTGCATAAAATCGAGAGCTATTGCGCGTTTGTTTAATTAACGTGGGCAGTGAGTTCGCCGGGAAGTGCAGGCACCGCCCGGCTTTTATTCATGTTTATCAGGATTTAAAGCCTGCCGCGGTCATCAGCAGGCGAAAGAACATACCGACGGCGGCCAGCGCTAATACGCTTCCCCCCCACAGGATCACCAACCACATCAGACGTTTCCAGATTGATTGTTCCATCAATGATACCCCTCACCATGTTGAACTTTGCCGCGAAAGACGTAGTAGCTCCAGAAGGTGTACACCAGAATGATTGGGATAATCAGTAGCGCTCCCACCAACATAAAGCCCTGGCTTTGCGTCGGCGCCGCGGCCTGCCAAAGGGTAATAGACGGCGGAATAATATGTGGCCAGATACTGATCCCCAGACCGCTGAAACCGAGGAAAATTAAACCCAGCGTCAATATAAATGGCAGGGCATGACTATGTTGCTGACCCAGAGAACGCCACAGCCACAGGCTGATGAGTGCGACCAGCAGCGGAACCGGCATCAGGAACCACAGATTTGGCAGGCTAAACCAACGATCGGCAATCGCACTGTGTGCCAGTGGTGTCCACAAACTGATAATGGCAATGACGACCAGCAGCGCCAGCAGCAGTTTTTTTGCCACATTGCGCATTTTATCCTGTAGCGGGTTTTCGCTTTTCATTACCAGCCATGTTGCGCCAAGCAGCGCGTAGGCCACGACCAGCCCCAGCCCGCAAAACAGCGTGAAAGGCGTTAGCCAGTCAAACGGTCCACCGCTGTAGCTGCGGCCAGTAACGGAAAATCCATTGAGGACCGCACCCACGACCACACCCTGGGTAAACGTGGCAAGAATTGAACCGCCCAGAAAGGCTTTATCCCAGAACGGTCGGTGTGCAGGCGTGGCTTTGAAACGAAACTCAAAGGCAACGCCGCGAAAAATCAGGCCGATCAGCATCAGGGTGAGTGGGATCGTCAGTGCATCGACAATGACCGCATAGGCCAGAGGAAATGCGCCAAATAATCCTGCGCCGCCCAGTACCAGCCAGGTTTCATTCCCATCCCATACCGGTGCGACGCTGTTGACCATCACGTCGCGGTCATCAGCATCCTGAATGGCGGGGAATAAGATGCCGATCCCAAGATCAAAGCCGTCCATCACGATATACATCAGCGTGGCGAACACGATAATAACGAACCAGATAACTGATAAATCAATACCCATTAGCGATGAGCCTCAGCTTGAGAATCGAGGACCGCAGCGGAAAGCGGCCGTGCAGGTGTGCCGGTTGGCGGAAGGGTCGGATCATCTTCCTGTGGCCCTTTACGGATCAGGCGAATCATGTAGCTATAGCCCACACCGAAGACCGAACTGTAAACCACAAAGAAGGCCAGCAGACTGATGCTCATATGCAAATCACCATGTGCGGAAACCGCGTCCGCTGTGCGTTGCAAACCGTAAACTACCCACGGCTGACGACCAACTTCAGTGGTGACCCAACCGGCCAGAATAGCGATCAGACCAGACGGTCCCATCCACAGCGCGAAACGCAGGAAGGGACGTGAGGTATACAGGCGTTGCTTGTAACGTAACCACAAGGCGAATGTGCCCAACAGGATCATCAGCATGCCAAGCCCCGCCATGATGCGGAACGACCAAAACACCATGGTGGAATTGGGTCGGTCTTCTTTAGGAAACTCTTTTAGCGCCGGGACCTGTTTATCCAGACTGTGGGTCAGGATTAGGCTTCCCAGCGCCGGAATTTCCAGCCCATAGTGGGTACGCTCTTGCTCCATATCTGGCCAACCGAACAGTAGCAACGGAGTGGGTTCGCCGGGCGGGTTTTCCCAGTGCCCCTCGATGGCGGCAATTTTGGCAGGCTGATGCTTAAGCGTATTCAACCCGTGCATATCGCCAATCAACGCCTGCAACGGGGCGACGATTAACGTCATCCACAGCGCCATAGAAAACATGGCGCGAATAGCCGGGGTGTTATTCCCGCGTAATAAATGCCATGCCCCTGACGCTGCGACAAACAGCGCGCTGCTCAGGAAGGCGGCGACCGACATATGCAGCAGGCGATAAGGGAATGACGGGTTGAAAATAACGGCAAACCAGTCCACAGGAACGACCTGTCCATTGACGATTTCATAGCCCTGTGGGGTCTGCATCCAACTGTTGGAGGCCAGTATCCAGAAGGTCGATATAATTGTCCCCAGCGCAACCATGCAAGTCGCGAAGAAGTGCAGGCCTGGCCCCACACGGTTCCAACCAAACAGCATTACCCCGAGGAAGCCTGCTTCGAGGAAGAAAGCAGTTAACACTTCATAGGTCAGTAGTGGCCCGGTGATGCTCCCGGCAAACTCGGAAAAACCGCTCCAGTTAGTACCGAACTGATAAGCCATCACCAGCCCGGACACGACGCCCATACCAAAGTTTACGGCGAAGATTTTGGACCAGAAATGATACAGCGAACGCCAGGTTGGATTTTTGGTTTTCAACCAGAGACCTTCCAGCACCGCCAGATAGCTGGCAAGACCGATAGTAATGGCCGGAAAAATGATGTGAAAGGATACCGTAAACGCGAACTGGATCCTCGCCAGGTGAAACGCGTCAAGACCGAACATGCTTAACTCCGCAGGCAAAATTGATTTGGCGCAATTCTAAGCCCCTGGCGGAATGTGGGGCAGAAACAGAACAGTTCTTTTTAACCATAACAGTTGTGCTGCTGTTATAGGTCGCACGATCTGATATGTAATCTGGTCACCGCATTTGAATTTTACTTCGACGATAATGAGTTTATCCCGTGGCCTGCGGTGATTGACGGTGCTGATGACTATGTGAACATCACCTGTTTATTCGCCTTAAAGCACACCCCGAAAATTGATTCTGTACAGATAGCTGCCCGGGCCTCAGGCAAAGATCTTTTGCCAACAATGTTGTAAAACTGTTAACTATAACAGTTCTGAAAAAATCGTTATTTATGTAGACTGATATATACAGAGGTTGTCACCGATACCGAATATCAGGATGAAAAATGAAGAAGTACCAGCGACTGGCGGAGCAAATTCGCGATCAAATCGCGTCTGGCGTATGGCAACCAGGCGATCGGTTACCCTCTTTGCGTGAGCAGGTGGCGAGCAGTGGGATGAGTTTTATGACCGTGGGGCATGCCTACCAACTGCTGGAAAGTCAGGGGCGGATCATTGCCCGGCCACAGTCGGGTTATTATGTTGCTGCGCGTCCCGAGCGCGAAGCCGCCGTGCCGCAGGTACAGGTCATGCGCGATGAAGCCGTGGATATCAACACCTACATCTTTGACATGCTGCAGGCCAGTCGTGATGCATCAGTGATGCCGTTTGCATCCGCTTTCCCCGATCCGCGCTTATTTCCGCTTCAGCAGCTTAATCGTTCGCTGGCTCAGGTGAGTAAAACGGCTACCGCCATGAGTGTTATCGAAAACCTGCCGCCCGGAAATGATGAACTGCGTCATGCGATTGCCCGTCGATATGCACAACAGGGAATGACCCTTTCTCCGGATGAAATTGTAATCACCACCGGCGCACTTGAAGCGCTTAACCTGAGCCTGCAGGCTGTCACTGAGCCGGGGGACTGGGTGATTGTCGAAAACCCGTGTTTTTACGGCGCATTGCAGGCTCTGGAGCGATTGCGCCTGAAGGCGTTGTCCGTTGCCACCGACGTGAAGGAAGGAATCGACCTTGTCGCACTGGAGCAGACGCTACAGGAGTACCCGGTCAAAGCCTGCTGGCTGATGACCAACAGCCAAAACCCACTGGGTTTTACGCTCAGCGCAGAGAAAAAAGCCCATCTGGTCGCATTACTGGAAAAATACAATGTGATGCTGATTGAGGATGATGTTTACAGCGAACTCTATTTTGGCCGGGAGAAACCGCTGCCGGCTAAAGCCTGGGATCGAGGGGACAGGGTGTTGCACTGTTCATCGTTCTCGAAATGTCTGGTCCCCGGCTTTCGCATTGGTTGGGTTGCTGCCGGGAAACATGCCCGTCGAATTCAGCGGCTCCAGTTGATGAGCACCTTATCCACCAGTTCCCCCATGCAGCTTGCGCTGGTGGACTACCTGTCGACCCGGCGTTATGACGCGCATTTGCGACGGCTGCGTCGTCAGCTGGCGGAACGCAAACAGCAGGCCTGGCAAACGTTGCTGCGTCATCTTCCGGCAGAGGTCAAAATACACCATAACGACAGCGGTTATTTTCTGTGGCTCGAACTGCCAGAACCGCTGGATGCGGGAGAGCTCAGCACCCAGGCACTGGCACACCACATCAGCATTGCGCCAGGTAAGATGTTTTCAACCTCAGGGACATGGTCACGTTTCTTTCGTTTTAATACCGCATGGCACTGGGGTGAACGCGAAGAACAGGCGGTTAAGCAGCTTGGAAAATTAATTCGCGAGATGATGAAATAAAACGGAATGTGCTATTCAATATAAAAGAATAGCGCATTCTTATTTTAGAAATAGTGAATGTTAAACCCTGATGTTATTTATATCAGGTGCCACCATACGAAATATCAATAGTTCTTCCAGGTGCCACCCTGGCACCTAACTCATTGTCTATACTCCAGAAGATTAAATCACCTTGCTATAACCCGTGGCGTAATGAGCGTTAGCTCACAACCTGATTAAATTTCCTTGCGCCAGCAGGAACGCTTTCAACACCCCGACTATTTTTAGGAAAGGACATATATTTACGGCAAGGCTGCCGCTCAATATTTTTTCGACAGGAGTAAGACGTTATGAGCAAGCAATTTGCCCTCAGTAGCTTGTGTGCACTCAGTATGACGCTGATGACAGCCCAGGCAGCCGAACCCCCAACATCATTAGATAAACCGGAAGGGCGCCTGGATATTATTGCCTGGCCGGGTTATATCGAACGCGGACAAACCGATAAACAATATGACTGGGTTTCGCAGTTTGAGAAGGAAACCGGTTGTGCCGTCAATGTTAAAACAGCGGCCACATCAGACGAAATGGTGAGCCTGATGGCGAAAGGCGGCTATGACCTGGTGACGGCGTCTGGCGATGCTTCACTGCGCCTGATTATGGGCAAACGTGTCCAGCCTATAAATCCTGCGCTTATCCCAAACTGGAAAATTATCGATCCGCGTGTGGTCAAAGGAGAATGGTTTAACGTCGGGGGGAAAGTTTACGGCACTCCGTATCAATGGGGCCCCAACTTGCTGATGTATAACACCAAAATTTTCCCAACACCGCCAGATAGTTGGAACGTGGTGTTCGTCGAGCAAAAACTTGAGGACGGAAAAAGCAATAAAGGGCGAGTCCAGGCGTACGATGGCCCGATCTATATCGCCGATGCGGCGCTGTTCGTCAAAGCCACTCAACCGCAGTTGGGTATCACCGATCCTTATCAGCTCACCGAGAAACAGTATCAGGCGGTCATCAAAGTCCTGAGCGATCAGCACGCACTGATCCATCGCTACTGGCATGACACCACTGTGCAAATGAGTGACTTCAAAAACGAAGGTGTAGTGGCATCAAGCGCCTGGCCTTATCAGGCTAACGCCCTGAAAGCTGAAGGCCAGCCAATCGCCACGGTTTTCCCGAAAGAGGGCGTTACCGGTTGGGCTGACACCACCATGCTGCATAGCGAAGCAAAACATCCTGTTTGTGCTTACAAATGGATGAACTGGTCATTAACCCCGAAAGTTCAGGGCGACGTCGCTGCCTGGTTTGGATCTCTGCCGGTAGTCCCTGAAGGTTGTAAAGCCAGCCCGCTGCTGGGCGAAAAAGGCTGTGAAACCAACGGCTATAGCTATTTTGACAAGATTGCTTTCTGGAAAACGCCAATCGCAGAAGGTGGAAAATTCGTTCCTTACAGTCGCTGGACGCAGGATTACATCGCCATTATGGGCGGTCGTTAATTCCGCTGGGGGTTTTATGACGTACGCAGTGGAGTTTCATAATGTCTCGCGTCTGTACGGGGATGTTCGTGCAGTTGATGGGGTAAGTATTGCAATTAATGATGGTGAGTTTTTCTCTATGCTGGGGCCATCCGGCTCCGGCAAAACGACCTGTCTGCGCATGATTGCAGGGTTTGAGCAGCTTTCTGGCGGTTCAATTAAAATTTTTGGCAAGCAAGCCAGTGAATTACCGCCCTGGGAACGGGACGTCAACACGGTATTTCAGGATTATGCACTATTCCCGCATATGTCGATTCTCGACAACGTGGCTTATGGGCTGATGGTGAAAGGCATTGATAAAAAGCAGCGGCATGCCAGGGCGCGAGAAGCGTTAGATAAGGTTGCGCTCGGCTTTGTCTATGAGCGCAAGCCATCACAACTCTCTGGTGGACAGCGTCAGCGTGTAGCGATTGCCCGTGCGTTGGTCAATGAGCCTCGCGTTTTACTGTTGGATGAGCCACTCGGTGCGTTGGATCTCAAGCTACGCGAACAGATGCAACTGGAGCTGAAAAAACTCCAGCAGTCACTCGGCATCACCTTTATCTTTGTCACCCACGATCAGGGTGAGGCGCTGTCGATGTCCGATCGTGTAGCGGTATTTAACAATGGTCGTATCGAGCAGGTGGATTCACCCCGCGAACTCTACATGCGTCCGCGCACGCCGTTTGTGGCGAGTTTTGTGGGGACGTCAAATGTCTTTGACGAAGCGATGTCGGCAAACGTCTGCGGGTTGCAGGGGATGTTCTCGCTGCGCCCGGAACATATTCGGTTAAATGATATGGGAGGCGAGGTTCAGGCTCGGGGGGTCATTCAGGCGGTGCAGTACCAGGGGGCGGCGACGCGTTTTGAGCTGAAACTTGCGGGCGGTGAAAAATTGCTGGTGAGCCAGGCGAACCTGACGGGAGAAATGCTGCCGTCGACGCTGTCGCCGGGTCAGCAGGTGATGGCATCGTGGTCACGCGATGTCATGGTTCCGCTGATAGAGGAGAGGTGAATGGCTATGAACGTCATACATTCGCCCGCACAGCCGACAAAGCTGAACCGTATCTCGGGGTTCTTCTGGCGTAATCCAGGGCTTGGGCTGTTTTTGCTGCTGCTCGGGCCGTTGATGTGGTTTGGCATCGTCTACTTTGGATCGTTGCTGACGCTGTTGTGGCAAGGTTTTTACACCTTCGACGATTTCACCATGTCGGTGACGCCAGACCTGACGCTGGCGAATCTGCAGGCGCTGTTTAATCCGGCCAATTACGACATCATTGTACGAACGTTGACAATGGCAGTGGCGGTGACGATTGCCAGCGCCATTCTGGCGTTCCCGATGGCATGGTATATGGCGCGCTATACCAGTGGCAAAATGAAAGCCTTTTTTTACATTGCCGTCATGCTGCCGATGTGGGCGAGCTATATCGTCAAAGCCTATGCGTGGACGCTGCTGTTAGCGAAAGACGGCGTGGCGCAGTGGTTTTTAACCCATCTCGGGCTGGAGCCACTGTTGACCGCTTTCCTCACTTTGCCTGCTGTCGGCGGTAATACGCTGTCAACATCGGGATTAGGGCGCTTTTTGGTTTTTGTCTACATCTGGCTTCCCTTTATGATCCTGCCGGTTCAGGCTGCTCTGGAACGGCTTCCACCCTCGCTTTTGCAGGCATCGGCTGATTTGGGCGCGCGCCCTCGTCAAACCTTCCGCTATGTGGTTTTCCCACTGGCAATACCCGGTATAGCCGCTGGTTCTATCTTTACGTTCTCACTGACGCTGGGCGACTTTATTGTGCCGCAACTGGTGGGACCGCCGGGATATTTCATCGGCAACATGGTGTATTCGCAACAAGGGGCTATCGGCAATATGCCAATGGCGGCGGCATTCACTCTGGTGCCCATTGTCTTAATTGCACTGTATCTGGCGTTCGTGAAGCGTCTGGGAGCTTTCGATGCACTCTGAACGCGCACCCTGGTTACTCAAACTGGCAGCATGGGGAGGGGTTCTTTTTCTGCACTTTCCCATCCTCATCATTGGCACCTATGCTTTTAATACAGAGGAGGCTGCTTTTAGTTTTCCGCCGCAGGGACTGACACTGCGTTGGTTTAGCGTGGCGGCGCAGCGTAGCGATA
Source organism: Citrobacter sp. Awk 2 (assembly GCF_028069815.1). Lineage (NCBI taxonomy): Bacteria > Pseudomonadati > Pseudomonadota > Gammaproteobacteria > Enterobacterales > Enterobacteriaceae > Citrobacter > Citrobacter sp. Awk 2. Next base: position 16,691 of record NZ_JANEWL010000030.1, on the reverse strand, counting down.
TTCTTGAATCAGTGACGTTGTCACTTAAAATCGCTGCGTTGTCGACAGCAATCGCTCTGGTACTGGGTACGCTGGCGGCGGCTGCGCTGTGGCGCAGGGATTTTTTCGGTAAAAGCGCAATATCGCTGTTGCTGCTGTTGCCGATTGCGCTGCCGGGCATTATTACCGGCCTGGCACTGCTGACGGCATTTAAGACCATCAACCTGGAGCCGGGTTTTCTCACGATCGTGGTGGGTCATGCGACGTTTTGCGTGGTGGTTGTCTTTAACAACGTCGTGGCGCGTTTTCGCCGCACCTCATGGAGTCTGGTTGAAGCGTCTATGGATCTTGGCGCCAACGGCTGGCAAACCTTTCGTTATGTCGTGCTGCCCAATCTGGCATCAGCACTGCTGGCAGGAGGTATGCTGGCGTTTGCCTTGTCGTTTGATGAAATCATCGTGACAACGTTCACCGCCGGACATGAAAGAACACTTCCTCTGTGGCTGCTCAATCAACTGGGCCGTCCACGGGATGTGCCTGTTACCAACGTTGTGGCATTGCTGGTAATGCTGGTAACAACACTGCCAATTTTAGGGGCCTGGTGGCTAACGCGTGAAGGCGACACCGTCGCCGGAAACGGTAAATAAACGACGATATGGGAAATTGCTATGCAACATCAATTACTGATTAACGGTGAGCTGGTCAGCGGTGAAGGTGAAAAGCAACCAGTTTATAACCCTGCCACTGGTGAACTTATTCTGGAGATTGCTGAGGCGTCAGCCATGCAGGTTGATGCCGCAGTGCGCGCGGCAGACAACGCGTTTGCCGCCTGGGGACAAACCACGCCGAAAGTGCGTTCGGAGCTGTTGTTAAAGCTGGCGGATGCCATTGCAGATAACGCACAGACCTTCGCGGAGCTGGAATCGCTCAACTGCGGTAAACCACTTCATTGTGTGCTTAATGATGAAATTCCGGCCATCGTGGATGTTTTCCGTTTCTTTGCGGGGGCAGCGCGCACCCTGCAAGGACAGGCCGCCGGGGAGTATCTGGAAGGGCATACTTCCATGATTCGTCGCGATCCGCTGGGTGTGGTGGCTTCCATCGCGCCCTGGAACTATCCGCTCATGATGGCGGCATGGAAGCTGGCTCCTGCGCTGGCCGCCGGCAACTGTGTGGTGATTAAACCTTCAGAAATTACCCCGCTGACGGCGCTTAAACTGGCGGAATATGCGAAAGATATTTACCCGGCAGGCGTGATTAACGTCCTGTTTGGCCGTGGTAAAACGGTGGGCGATCCGCTGACCGGCCATGAAAAAGTCCGTATGGTTTCACTGACCGGCTCAATTGTGACCGGGGAACATATTATCCAGCATACTGCGCCTTCGATTAAACGTACGCATATGGAACTGGGCGGAAAAGCCCCGGTGATTATTTTTGATGATGCCGATCTTGATGCGGTGGTCAGTGGTGTACGGACCTTTGGGTACTACAACGCCGGACAGGATTGCACTGCGGCGTGTCGAATCTACGCGCAAAAAGGCATCTATGATGCGTTGGTCGAAAAACTCGGCGCCGCCGTTGCCAGCCTGAAAATTGGCGCACCGAATGATGAAACGACAGAACTGGGACCGTTAAGCTCACAGGCGCATCTTGACAGGGTGGCTAAAGCGGTCGATGACGCGAAAGCGCTCGGACACATCAAGGTCATCACCGGCGGCAAAAAAGTGGAGGGTTCTGGCTACTATTTTGCGCCAACGTTGCTGGCGGGCGCGAAACAGGAAGATGCTATTGTGCAGCGTGAGGTCTTTGGTCCGGTGGTCAGTGTTACCGTCTTTGATGATGAAGATCAGGTCCTGGCGTGGGCCAATGATTCGAAGTATGGACTGGCATCGTCAGTCTGGACGCGGGATATTGGTCGCGCGCACCGACTGAGCGCCCGCCTGCAGTATGGCTGTACCTGGGTCAACACCCACTTCACGCTGGTGAGTGAAATGCCGCATGGGGGACAAAAACAATCAGGCTATGGCAAGGATATGTCGGTCTACGGACTGGAAGATTACACGGTGATTCGCCATGTCATGATCAAGCATGAGTAATATCTTAAACCGCTGACGGTAAAAGGGGCACGGATAGCTAAATATCGTCAAACGTGTCTCTATACTATGCGCGCCACTGGCCTCGTCGCCATCGGACGGCGGTAAGTTGGAAATATCCGCGAGGTCAGGCTAATTTGCACATAATCAGGCCCCGGCACAATGTCGGGGCCTGAATATTTAGGTGAGTGTTCTAACGACGGCACAGGCTACATAGCCAGGCGATGAACGCACAGACAGTCAGAACCAGTCCCAGTTGCTGCACGATACCCGCTAACCCTAACATCATTCCCAATAACAGGTAGTAGCATAATCCGAACAGAGCCCCCGCGGCCCCGGCCTGTTCACGATAGTGATGCAGAGCCTGACTCAGCACATTGGGGATCGCGATGCCATAGGCAACAACAACCCCGACCACAGGCAGCAGAATCCAGACTGAATGCTGTAGCCACCATGCTGCGAGACCAGACAGCAGCGCTAAAGCACAGGCATGGCGCACCAGATATTCCGATGACAAACCGATCATTAACAGCTTGCGATTCAGCAGGCTGCCTGAGAGTGACGCGAGGGCAAGCAAGAATCCCGTCCATCCAAATGCTCTGGAACTCCATCCTAACTGTCCGAAAAGAAACGGGGCCAGGCTGTAATAGCTGAATAGCATGGTATTCAGCAGTGCAACCAGCATGGCATTTTTCCACAGTGTACTGTCCCTCAACATGCGGGAGATCAGTCCCGTTAATTGTGGTCGGCGCGTCGTCTCCGGCCGTGTTTCCGGCAATAAGGCTGCGGTTAGCATTAGCAACAGTATCGCCAGCAATACCAACGCAGTAAAAACGCCTGTATGACCGTATAGACTGACTAACCAACCTCCGCTCACCAGACCAAAAACCGGGCTGATTGCCAGTGCTGCGCCCATAATGGAAAAAATGCGGGACAGTGTTGTTGATTCATAACTGTCCCTCAACATAGTCTGCACCACCACAGACCCGGCGGCCGCGCCAATGGCTGATACCATACGGGCCAGCAGCAAGATGCTGAAATCAGTGGCAATAACCGCCATTACGGAACCCGTCCCGTAACAGAGGAGTCCAGCCATCATTGCCCTGCGCCGTCCAATGCAGTCGCTAAGCCAGCCCCACAGTGCAACCCCCACGGCAAAGGCGACAAAATAAACGGAAAGTGTTTGAGCAGCACGTTCACTGCTTATTTGAAAAAACGTGGCGATATTTGGCAATGCCGGGCTGTAAATGGTTTCCACCAGTTGTGGAAACATAATCAGTAATGTGAGAAGCCATAAAGGCGGTCGATGAGTCATATTCATAGCAATATCCAGAGAAACAAAAAACTTGGGGGGATTATTGCTGAATAGAAAATGTCTAATTACCATTATCAGGACTTTATATATCAAATATCGGACAGATGATGAAAATTGCGCCTGATGATGTCTTCGACCCGGATGGTTTTAAGGAAACAGTCGTCGGTATTGCCTCTGATATGGGCGTACATGATTCAGGTCGGCACAGTCATCTTCGCCATCAGTTACTCTTTTCGGCGGCGGGGTGCATCACCATTGAACTGGAAAATACCCTGTGTCTTCTTCCGCCTCGCCGTGCGGTCTGGATCCCCGCGGGTACGGTTCACCGGGCCATCATGCGAGGGGTGATGGCTTATCGGTCATTATATTTTTCAACCATTCTGCCGACGTTATCCGCCTTGCCACTACAGGTTGTCGAAGTTAACCCGCTCTTTTTTGAAGTCATAGAACGGATGGCATTCTGGCCCTGGCAGATGACAGAAACGCAGCAGGCCAGCCTCATCACTGTTTTTTGTGAAGAAATCAGGGCTGCACGTCGTGAAAACTGGACGTTGCAGTTTCCCTCAGATGTTCGCCTGGAGCGGTGGCTGGAAGGGGTTCGAATGGGGGCGTTACCGCCCCGACTGAATCAGCTGTCCCGCCAGGTCGGTGCTTGCGAACGAACAATCAGCCGCATTTTTATCAGAGATACAGGGATGAACTATCAGACCTGGCGGCAGCAATTCAGGTTGTTAAAAGCGATGGAGATGTTGGCGGAGGGGGACTCAATAAGCCAGGTGGCGCAACAGCTGGAATTTGTTAGCGACAGTGCTTTCATCGTGTTTTTTCGGCAGCTAACAGGTACAACACCGACCCGCTATCACGGGGGAATAATGCCGCAGAAGGATTAGGGGTATTACATATTAAGGATAATTTACCGGGCAGTGGCGGAGTGGGAAGATCGTTTACTAATGGCAGAGAGAAGATTTTCTCTCTGCCAGCAGGCGCTGCAATTCATCAAAAAGAGTCACATCAAGCAAACCAGCCGAACCTTACGGATATCAGGCTGAAAAGTCCTACAGCAGCAAATATATTTATCAGCACCACAGTCTTACTGGAAACATTCATTTTTGCCACCTTTCGTTTTAACCCCTTTGGGTATAGTACGGCTTATAACTATCCGCAATAGTACGAAATCTGAACATATTGAAAGTGGGTTGTTTTTCAGGCGTTTTTCTTAAGAAAATGAATAAAACTTGATGTGAGTCATGAAAGAGAGCATATTGCGCGCGATTTTCCCTTCTGGCCTGGATGCCCTAAATGTCTCTGTACCAAAAAATGTTGATTTTTTATGCGGTGATGGCCGCTATTGCGGCAATCATCACCTGGTTTCTGTCGCGTGATAAAAAACGTATTCGCTTTCTGAGCGCGGTATTAGTCGGGGCGACATGGCCGATGAGCTTTCCTGTCGCACTCCTGTTTTCTCTTTTCTGATGTCGCTGCCAATGCCGTATCAGGGGGTTAGCAGAGCGACTAAGCGCAGTCTGTCGTCTTTGGTTACGTCCAGAGGATGCTGGTATCCCACGTTTTCATTTGCACGAGTGTACAAAGCAACCAGCCAGTCGTAAACGTGTCGGCTTGCACCGTGCTGCGGCTGCTCATCCAACTGAGTCAGGCGCGACATCGGTTGTTGTACTGGCGCACTGAAAATAGCCGCGCCCTTGAGGACTCTGCTGGCAGGGCGTTGATCCTCTGCAACGTTGGCGTAGCCAAGCCAGGTAATAAAATCACCGATATCGGCGTGTAACTGCGCCCCGCAGACGTTCTCTCGCTGCATAATCTGCTGAAGCCGCTGAGGCATCTCGAGCCGATAGCTGGTAGTGATAAGAATATCGGCTACCTGCCTAAGCGTTCGCGGATCAAGCCGCAATCGGCGCGCATTATTGTCATCACGACACCACTGACGCACATGGTTGATCCACATTTTGTGCGCTTGATACCCGGTCTCTTTGCTTTCGGATGAGTGCAATGGCTCCCGGATATCGGCAAACAGGTCAATCTCTTCATTAAAGAGTCCACTGACTTGTTCTTCGCGTGGCTGCTGGATACGCAGCAACGACTCAAAGCAGCGCATCGGTGGTAGTAACCCCTCCAGAAGTTCACCATGCTTTGCTGCCTGGGCCTGAAGCTGGCGGATCACTGTCTCGCTGGCTTCTGGCACGCTTTCGCTGTCGTTAAGCCAACTCATCAGCGTTTCCCGAACATGCTGTTGATGCTGTTCATGCAGGGACGTTAGCCGAGACTGGCGTTGTTGCGCTGATGTCGCCTGCGACAACCATTCAGCAAGGCGCAACAAGCTGTGTTTATCCAGTGCCTGCAATGTCCCCCAGCGCAACCCGGGCTTGCCCATTAATTGCTGCACGGCCTCATCAAGGTTTTGCTGTGTGCTAAAACGAGCATCTTGTGGCGTAATGGCCCACACAACCCCCGGTAATGCCGCATCATGTACGGGTTGGGTATCGTTGGCCCAGCTCATTAATTTGCGCGTGATGGCCGGTGTCTGCGAGCGTGAAGACACTGCGTTGCAGATCAGCAGGACATCGGGTTGCAGATGCTGGCGGTAATGTTCCAGCATCCAGCCTAATTTGGCCCGCCACAGTGGGTTGGGGTGAGCATCAGGTGCGAGGGGTATATCGAGCAGGTCGACGTTTTCCAAAACGGAGTCTTCAACAGTCAGCACCAGTTCACGCGTCAGCAGTGCCAGCGATTCCAGCGACAGACTGACCGCGTTAAGCAACTGATGGTTTTCAACAGGATGAACCACCACATCGCTTTGCGCGTCGTTCCCGGTTAATGCGACCTGGGTCAGGAAGCTTTCGGCAGGCAAGCCAAAATGATCGACCAGCAAACTCAGCGGTGCGGCTAGCTCGTGTGCCTGTCCGGTTTGTTGCAAAGTGTGCGCTAATGCCAGCCATTGCTGCGTTAACTCTGGTTGTTCTCCCCACAACAGCGCCCAGGCGTGAGCGCGGGTGGTCAGATCCAGTGCCGGCAGCAACGTAGCAAACTGATGCCATAGCGCATCATCAATTTGCTGCTGGTTCGCAGGAACACAAGAGCGCCAGAAACGGCCTATGGCGGCTACGTCATGTGCCGTGACGCCCTGAACCGGATGACGCTGACGCAGCGTTTGCCATTTTTCTAACCGGGCTTCAATAATTGATTTTTCAACCTGGCGGCTGTCAGGCATTGCGCAAAACTGCGTGATAAACAGCTGCACCAGTTCCGCTTCACTCAGTAAGCGCAGACGCAGAGGCCACTCGCTATCAACGGGATTATCTTCAAGCGTAAAGCGGATCGCCATATTGGTCGGCGCATGGCCCGGATTGATATGCGAAAAGTAATCAAAGCTGCGATCCGGTGTAGCAATATTCAATTTCCCACTGGTGTCGCTGCACAGTGCGGACAACAGATGTGCTTTTGCTGGCTGCGAATGACCGTACAGCCCCACACAGCCACGCGATGAAAACGCCGTATGCAGCGCAGACTCAGTAACCGCGGCGATGGTGAGCTGAGCGAGCAGAGAATCCGCTTCATCATCAAGACGCGCTGCACGCTGGCGTGTGTCATTCACCCATTCGATGGCGGCTTGTGCTGTGTTAAACATCTTACTCATTTCAGGTACACACTCCCGCTATCAATCCAGTAATGGCTGCCGCTATGGCGACGATCTGCCAGTGTATTCAGTTTTAACGTTAGGGCATTGGCGGCAACGGGCGTGCCATCCTGTAGCCAGGCATCACTGAGAACGAAAAATTCCGGTCCCGTCTCTTTGCTGCCGCCGCGCAGTTGCAGCCGTACATTTAGTACACCGTCACCGGCAATTGTTTTTGCCAGCTCAGCAGAATTGATGCTCAGCGTATACAGCGGAGTGGCTGGCCAGCGGCTGTTTGCTAACTGGCGAAAGCCCAGTGTCACGTTACCGCGCAGCGGGAAGTGCAAACGGGTATCCAGTTTTGCTCCAGGTTTATCCAGATCGATGTCGTGATACCAGATATTTTCATCGCGCAATGTATTGACCGTATTATCCAGTACACCGAGGTAGCGGACCGTCGAGTACGCGCCGATATCCGCAGCTTTAAAGTTAAAGCGCGGCAGGCGTAAATCCAGCGCCAGGCTACACAGCATCGCGCCAACGGCAGCGGTAGATTTTGGATTGCCGATACGCCCTTGCTGGCTGAACGGATACCACTCATGTACGCGATAGCTGTCCATCCAGATCATGCGGTTGACCGGAACGGGTTGCAGATGGCGGATTAGCGCCTGAACCCCCGGCAAACAGGCGGGTCTGCCAGTGACTAATAAAATATCGCAACGATAGTGGGAAATCGCTTCACAAACGGCGTGCAGAGGGGATGTCAGGGTAAATTGCCCTGCCAGCAGCGCTTCTTGCAACTGTCTGAACTGCACCTGCAACGGAACGCTCAGCACATCAAAAGACGGTGAACCAGACGGTAATGCATGATCGATAGCCTGTTGGATATAGTTCATCACATTGCGCGTTGGACGCTGTGAAAGCAGTTCGCCAAAGGTGGCGTGCAACCCCGCTACGGGATCGTTAATATCGCTTTGCTCCCAGGCACTTAGCACCGCATGACCCAGTGGCATAAAGAGTTGCAATGCGGTTTGTTGTCGCAAAATAGCCTGAGTATCGATTCTCCCGGAATCACCAAACAGTGTGGCCAGCAGGGCGGCGGCATCGGTCACGCCAGCCTGTTGTAAGCGGGTTTGCAGGGCGGGCAGTATGCAGCGTTGTATGACATCCAACAACATGTCATCCCCAGCGACTTTGAAGCCTTCACGAAACAGCAAATGCGGGGTGATTTTGACATTCGCCCCAACGCCGTCATCCAGTTGATAATGGACCACGGCCATATCCGTCGTGCCGCCGCCAATATCGATGGAGGCGACGCGCAGCGCACGACCTTTAACTTCACCGGGTTCTGGCTGACGGTCCGGACGGGCGAGGGCGTTGAAGAACGATTCTGTGTGCCCGTCATAGTGTGAAATCGCTTCGTTATACAGCCAAACCAACTGCCCGCAGCTGGCCTCATCCCACTCCATCTGGATCTCAGGTACGGGAACGATGCTTTTTTCTTGCTGTTTGCGGGTGGTAAAGTCTTCGTCCTGCGGGTGCCAGCCCATTGCTTTCCAGACCAGCGCAATGGCTTCAAACATACGCAGACGGAAGATCTCACGTTCCTGTTTTGGCATGGCTGACGGCAGAGTGAGTATCAGCGTACGCAATTGGCGTGGAGAGGCCGGGAACCCGAGACGCAGGCGTGTCGCTACGCTGTTAATTTGTCCCAGCGCCTGGGCCAGAATCTCGCACAACATATGTGTCATCAGCGTGCTGCGGCTGTATTGTGGTGAGAACACTGGCAGCCGGTCATCTTGCGGCAGGCTGAACAGCGGCTGACCGTCATCGTTCATCAGATTCATCAGCGGGAAGGCGGTAGCCAGCGGCTCGCGCTGCGTTTTACTGTTCATCTGGCTAAAGCGCCAGTCGTGTAAAACGGGAGTTTCATCCCATAAATACCGACGTGGGCTGGAGATCCCACTGCTGCCTTCCGTTCCCATACGCTGCATCGCCAGCTTACGGGCTTCATCCCCAACGCGGACAATCGACGGCCAGATAAATGCATCATCGCGACCGCTCTCAACGGAGAAATGTTGCTTTCCAAAGCGCGCCTCGGAAAACTCCAGTCGGCTGGTGAACAGGGGATCGTTGAGGAACTGTGGTTCGCTTAATGAACGCACCTGTAATTCGGCCGTCTGACGCAAACCGTCATTGGCATCGCCATGATCTTCAATCAACACGCCGCAGGTATGGGTATTGCCAATATCCAGAATCAGATCGACAGGAATCGCGGGTGTGCTGAGCGTATGGGTCACCAGCTTCACTTCCGGGACGGAAAGTTGTTCGCCTAGCAGGGTCAACAAATTCAGCCAGTGCGCCTGGTATTCAAAGTTTCGTAGCGCTTGTTGGATCTCCTGCTCTGAACGGTTTTCTTGCTGCGTGACGTGCTGCAAAAAGGACTCGCGTAGCCAGCCATCAATCCACGTCTGGTCGAGGAAATCTGCGATTTCATTATCGTGCCAGGCCAGCGCAAATCGCGTGCCATTCAGCAGATCGTTCTCATTTGGCGTCAATGCTGCCGGTGCTTCAGTCAACTGACTGTCCAGCGCCACCGTGACACGGTGAGTATTGCCGGCACTGTCCGGTTGTGCGAGTTTTCGCACCTGTACGCGCGCCCAGTTATCCGGGCCTTCAACAAATGTGCGGGGCGGGTTAAAACGCAGGAACGGCAGCGGCAACCAGACACCGTCAAGTACGTCCAGAGAATAATGCAGCGTCTGCGTGCTTTCCGGTTTCACCACTTCGGGTTGACCACCGGTATTGCCCGGCAGGGTATAGCGTCCCGACGCCAGATCGAAATCCAGACGCAGTAGGGGACCGTTTGCCGTTTTGCGAACAAAACGGCCGTGGTGCGCAGATTCCTGTGGTGTCAGCCCAAAATCCAGAAATTGCACACCGCTATTGGCGATGAGCGTTACGCTCTGCTTGTAATCACACAGATTCACCAACATAAAATCAGGCACCTATCTTTTTGATCGTCAAAGGGATTTCCGCGTGTTCGTCATAACGCGCGGTACAAGCTGCGACGTCGTTTGTCCCTGCTTTACAGGTGATCTCAGGCATGGGGTATCGCGAACCGTCCGTGCAACGGGCATTCCCGCGACTCTTAATCATTAATTCGCCCGATTGATGCAAACCAGAGAAAATCTCGGCGCGACAAACGATATTGTCGCCATGCACCACGCGCGCAGTGCCTTTATTGGCCTGAATTTGATAACGCAGCGACGGGGCCTTACCACTGACCGGATCTTTTATATCGACCAGCACACGCCAGTTGCCGTTAAGAAAACGTGTTGTACCAGCCTTCATCTGGTTGGCATCCATTACCAACGCATCTTTCGGGATAGCGGCAATGACCACCGGTCCTTCTACGGGCTTCTCTTTTTTCACCGGTGGAATGACTTCAGCCCGATGCAGCGGCAGTGAAGGTGTTAGTTCAGGCAGGGGGGTACTGTCTACCTTTGCCACGTCAATGGGGGCAACCGCAGGTGCGGGAGATTCTGCGTACTGTTTCCACAATAGCGGCCCTGCAATGGCGGCAATCACTGCCGCAGCAACGGGCAGGCTCCACAGCGGCAGGCGACGCGTGGGCTTACGCTGAACTGGCGGTGGCGCGATCTCTGGCTCACTCACGATGACCGGGGGGGATGGTTCGGGATCAGCGGGTTTCGGTAGCTCAATAGCCGTTGTCAGCAGCGGGGTATCGGCCTCGGCGAAAGTGATTTCCGCCGGGATTTCTTCGGCTTCCGGCTCCGGTTCAGGTGCCACTACAACGGGTGGAACATCGGTATGACGCAGGCAATCGAGTACATCGTCACGGGTGTTTTCATTTAGATTGACGAAGCCCCAGAACGTAATGACGGGTTTGCCATCAACCAGGAACACGTGGTTCTCACCTGGAAACTGGATGGCTTTGTCGAGTAGTGAACCAAACAGTTGCAGGGAAGTTTTACCTGATTGCAGGCTTTTTCGACTCAGGGCCGCGGCATTCTCCAGCGTACTGGACAGATAGCGCAGAGCCCGAAAACGCGCATCTTCATCAGCGGCTTTCCACGCGACAGCCTTTCCTTCAATCGGGGAGTACCAGTCCACCCGATCGCCACTGTCGTTAACTTGTGGGATTGCCAGACAATCCGCCATCGCCTGTTGTTTACGCAGACGAAGCGTTTCACGAATTTGTAGTGCTGAATCAAACACGGCCTGACCACCGCCACCCACGGCCTGATAGTCATCCAAATTGCCGCTGCGCAAGAGAGTTTTTGCCACGTAATTGCCCCTTAGACTTCTTCACACATCTACTTTACGGGGAATAAAAGTAAGCAAACGTCGGAAGAGAGGCAAAAAGGGGCGAATTTTCATGGCATAGAGTATCGGGAAAAATCTTGACGTTTTGAAAAAGACTTAAGGTAAATTATTTCGCCTGCGATGATGAATTAATCAGCGAAAACCACCAGATTAGAATAACCTGATAGAGATTTGTTATTAGTGCGTCTTTGCCAGCTATGCTCTGATAGACGAGTAAATAATAAAAGAAGAAGGCTTATAACCATGATTGCAAGGAAAACGCTGCTCGCGCTGGCACTCAGCGCCGTCTTACCAACAGGCGCTGCCTATGCCGCCAGTACTGATACCATTGTTTACTGTTCTGAAGCATCGCCGGAATCATTTAACCCCCAAATTGCCAGTTCAGGTCCGTCGTTTGTCGCCAGTTCACAGGTGTTGTACAACCGATTGATCAACTTCGATCCGGTCAAAAATACCCCGGTCCCGTCTCTGGCAACGGAGTGGACAATTTCCCCCGACGGCAAGACCTACACATTTACCCTGCGTCAGGGCGTGAAGTTCAATAGTAATAAGTTCTTTAAACCTACCCGTGCTTTCAATGCCGATGACGTCGTTTTCTCGGTATTACGCCAGAAAGATGCTGATCATCCGTACCATAAGGTTTCACAGGGTAGCTATGAATATTTCAACGATGTTGGCCTGGACAAACTGATTAAAGAGGTTAAGAAGGTTGATGATTATCATGTTCAGTTTGTCCTGAACGAGCCCAACGCCGCATTTCTTGCTGACTGGGGGATGGATTTTGCCTCTATTCTTTCGGCAGAATATGCCGATGAGATGCTGAAAAAAGGCACGCCGGAAAACGTCGATAACTGGCCGATTGGTACCGGGCCTTATGTCTTGCAACAGTACAAGCAGGATTCACAAATCCGCTATCTGGCAAACCCGAACTACTGGGATGGTGCGGTGCCAACGAAACATCTGATTTTCTCCATCACACCAAACGTACAGACGCGACTGGCGAAACTGCAAACCAACGAATGCCAGATTATTCCCGCGCCAGCACCGGTGCAGTTTGATGAAATCAAAAAGAACAAGGATCTGACGCTGCATTCGGTCGAAGCGTTGAATGTCGGTTATCTGGCGTTTAATACGGAGAAAAAACCGTTTGATAACGTACTGGTGCGCCAGGCGCTGAACTATGCGACAGATAAAAAAGCCATTATTAACGCGGTCTTTTTAGGTTCCGGAACGGTGGCGAAATCGCCAATCCCGCCGAATATGATGGGCTTCAATAAAGACCTGAAAGATTATGATTACGACCCACAGAAAGCGAAAGAACTGCTGAAGAAAGCGGGGCTGGAAAACGGTTTTGAAGCGACCTTGTGGTCTATGCCAGTACAGCGCCCCTATAACCCGAACTCTCGTCGTATTGCTGAGATGATTCAAAGCGACTGGGCAAAAGTCGGTGTGAAAGCGAAAATCGTCTCCTGGGAATGGGGGGAATATCTCTCCGGGATGCGTAAAGGCGAGCACGATACTGCGTTGTTTGGCTGGATGTCAGATAACGGTGACCCGGATAACTTTGCTGATGTTCTGCTGGGTTGCGACAGCATTAAAACCGGATCAAACGCCGCGCGCTGGTGTGATAAAGAGTATAATTCGCTGGTTCAAAAGGCGAAACTGGTGAGCAAACCGCAAGAGCGCGCCGCGCTTTACCAGCAGTCGCAGGAAATTTTCTATCAGCAGGCTCCGTGGATTGCGCTGGCGAATGGCAAAACTTTCTATGCCACACGCAGTAACGTCAGCGGATACAGCGTTAGCCTGATGGGCAGTGATTTTTCAAAAGCGAAATTAAATTAATACGTTAAGGAGGGAGTATGTCGCATCTGGATGAGGTCAGCGCACGTGTTGATGCCGCCATTGAAGAGAGCGTCATTACGCATATGAATGAATTGCTGATTGAACTGAGCGATGATGTTGCGCTGAGCCGGGAAGATCGTTACACCCAGCAACAACGTTTGCGTACAGCAATCGCACATCATGGGCGGCAGCATAAAGAAGATATGGAAGCGCGTCGTGAGCAGTTGACCAAAGGCGGCTCTATTCTTTGATATTTCCGTGCCGGATGGCGGTGTTCACACCTTATCGGGGTCAGTTTGGATATCGAAAATTATTGTACGTTAAGGTTATTTTTCGACCTTTCTACTTTAGCTGGCCTCAGCCGACGAAACTTACCGGAAGCCGGTATCCGGTTACTCTTCCAGATATAATCGCCTGTCAGATTGATGTGTTCCCAGCCTGGCGGGGACAAATGTGATAGCAGTTGCTCGTTGATCTTCAGCCCCTTACGCTTCAAGGCCTCGACAGCTCTTTCCATATAGACGATATTCCACAGCGAGATAGCTGCCGTCAGCAGCGTCAGTCCACTGGCGCGGTAGCTCTGATTTTCCGGTTTTCGGTCCCTGATTTCACCCAGCCGGTGTAGGAATACCGCACGCGCCAGCGCGTTACGGGCTTCTCCTTTATTCAGTCCCGCCTGTACCCGCCGACGAAGTGCCGGATCGCGGAACCAGTCGAGCATAAACAGAGTTCGTTCAATACGGCCAATTTCTCTCAGTGCTTTGGCAAGTCCGTTTTGCTTAGGGTAGCTGGCAAGCTTTTTCAGCATCAGGGATGCCGTCACGGTTCCCTGCTTTATAGAGGTCGCCAGACGTAGCACTTCACGCCAGTGAATTTCAATTTCTTTCAGATTCAGGCTGGTTGTTGATATCAGTGACTGAAGCGCCGGATATTGGTCCGCTTTCCCTTTGATAAATAGCTTCTTGTCGTGGAGATCCCGAATTCGTGGACAGAACGCAAATCCCAGCAGATGCATCAGGGCAAAGACATGATCGGTGAAACCCGCTGTATCGGTGTAATGCTCCCTGATTTCCAGGTCGCTTTCGTGGTACAGCAAGCCATCGAGCACATGTGTTGAATCCCTGACCCGACTGATTATGCAGGTGTAAAACGGGCTGTATTGGTCCGAAATATGGGTATAAAACTGACGTTCGGGCTCCTGCCCGTATTTCGGGTTAACCTGACCTGCGTAGCGGCCTGCGCTGCCTGTTCTGAAATTCTGTCCATCTGATGATGATGTTGTCCCGTCTCTCCAGAATGCCACCAGCGGCCTTTTCCCCTGTGCGTTTACCAGCTCTGCAAGGGCGGCTGAATAAGTTACATCACGGACCATGCCTGAATATCTTCGAGTGATGATTTGGTGCTCCCGGGGCAGGCTTCTGCCATTTTGGTCAGGCCAAGCAGGCGTTGTCAGATAAAGACACTTCGCAGGCTGACCCAATCACCCGCGCCGTGATAACCGCCATCAATAATATGCTTATCGATCTGATGGCCGCGATGTCACATAAAGACTGGCTGAGCCGCCGCCAGCGCCAGAAGCAGGGAATTGAACGGGCCCATTCGCTGGGTAAATACCGGGGAAAACAGGCCGATCAGGAACGGCATCAGAAAGTCCTTTACTACCGGCAGGTCAAGAAACTGAGTATCAGGGAAACAGCGGATGCAACAGGATACAGCCCCTCCCAGATATGCCGCATCCAGGCGCTGTACCGGCAATCAGAAGCGAGTGATTTTGGTTAAGTTGTGATTATTGTATGATGCCGGTGAGTATAACCGCTTATATATTGAGGGATTAATGATGGCAAGAGCACTGGCCTGCCTTGGCGACAAAACGAGTTACGGTGAGATTATTTCTGCCACCGCGTCCTGGTTCGAAGGAAGTAAAGCAATAGCCCGGACAGGCGACAAGGCATCATGCAGCAAATGCAACGGGTACTTTGAAATCCTTGCCTCCGCGCAGGACTGGGCAGAAGAAGGCAAAGCGTATGCGGCCACAGGTGACAGAGTGCTGTGCCGTTGCCCCGATCACTATGTGTACGGTTCAGCCACGCAGTCTACCAGCACAGGCACCGGCTCTCTGACCTCCCGCAATACCAGTCAGTCGCCTGTCCCGGTGCAGCAGACACAGGATTCCGGTGCCCGGAACTGTATTCGCTTCCAGTGTGCCGATGATGATGGCCGGCTGATGGTGGATTGCCGGTATGTTCTGATGTTCCCGGACGGGCATACGGAAATGGGGAATACGGATAACCAAGGGATGACAGTGTGGCATCATGCTGAATCCGCTGAAAATATTAACCTGCATATATTAATGGATTAATTATGGCTGTTTACCATCTCAGTACCCGTATTAACTCTAATGTCCCGGCTGATTCTTTGCTGTATGACCTGTGTATTTATCGCATGGACTCCAGCAGGAATAAATCCCCCCTGGTGGATGTGAAGCAACAGCCGCTTCAGGGGAATTATGAAACACAGAGTCACATGACCGGGAATATAAACGAGTCACTCCCGACAATTTATATTATGGAAATAAAACTTTATCGAAAAACCATGTTGCATACGCACTGTGTAACGCCTGCTCCGTTCACTAAGATGTACACGCTGGAAGAATTTGCGTCAGGCAAAGCCTGGTCTCCGGTGAAGCGGGAGAACCCCTGTTATTTTGAGTCAAAAGGGACAATGAAACCTGAGAGTCAGGGTGGCGAAACAAAGCAGATTAAAATCACCATCCCGGAACGTCCATTTATTGCAAAAGAATACCCCATTGGCAATCCCAGAGACCCTTTTGATAAAAATTTAATAGAACGTCAGATAGATGAAAGATTTAACGGATTTGATTTCCCTAATCAAATAGCAGCAAGTGTATGTGGACCTGCTGCATTTTTTTACTGTCTGCAAAAGGATCGCCCTGATGTGTATGCGCAAGCTGTCCGTGAACTTTGGCGGGACGGGAAAACTAAAATAGGTGACTTAATCATCTCACCTAGTGAAGGTTGCCTACACCCAACAGGTACATTTTACTTTGATGACGGCAGGCCGAAGATAGCCGGGGTACTGACTGGATGACACTGGCTGGGCTGAGGGACTCAGAGAATACCGTACTGAACTTTGATGCTCTTGATTCGCCAGTGGCTGGTATAACGATGTGGCAAACACTGACTGAATGGTTTGAAAAGGCCGGTTACGAAAAAGTGTTCAGTAATGTAGGGATCACTCAGGCAGGTGTCCAGGGGATCAGAGATTTAAATAAGTATGTAGAGCAAGGCTATAAAGTTGTGACATTAATAAACGATGGGCTTCTTGTAAATAGTACAAATAAAACAACTTTACCTACACACTGGATTGTCTGGAGTGGTTCAGTCACACAAAATCCCAACGGATATATTAGTTTGGAATTGTTTTCCTGGGGAAAAGAAAGAAACTGGATAAAACCTAAAAA
>NZ_JANEWL010000003.1:0-88836 GCF_028069815.1 Citrobacter sp. Awk 2 | reverse complement strand
TTGCATATTGCCGTGTGTCCACCAGCGAACAGTCAACAGAAAACCAGATTATGGCGATTCGTCAGGCTGGCTATGCAGTGAATGATAGCAGGGTGATATCAGAAACCGTGTCAGGGGGAGTACAGGCAATGCAGCGCAAAGGCTTTGCTGATATGGTGACTCATAAACTGGAGGCTGGGGATCAGCTTGTAGTATTGAAACTGGACCGCCTGGGAAGGGACAACATCGACGTGCAGCAAACCATTACGATGCTGGTGGATAAAGGGATTGATGTTGTTTCACTGGATCTGCCTGTGCGTAACCTTTCCAGCGCGGAAGGGAAGTTGATGCTGCAAATGTTTTCTGCGTTTGCAGAGTTCGAAAAATCCCGCATCATTGAACGTACAAAAGAGGGTTTAGTAAGAGCCAGGAAGGAAGGGAAGAAGTTAGGCCGTCCGGTTGCGTCAGATACCCTTCAGCGTGTACAGGAAGCCAGAGCTAAGGGGCTGAGTCAGTCCAAAGCGGCGTTAGAACTGAATTTAAGCCTCCCGACTATCAAACGAAACTGGAACATCAAAGAGGCATAAGATTTAACCTGTCTTCACTAAGATTCAGATGCTGCCCTACACAACGTGTGAGGCTTAATTATGACTATTTTCGGGTCAATTAATTCGAAATATTCCGGCGACAGTAAATCCAGCGGAGCCGCACACCAGCTTAAATCCACCTGGAAAAGATAGTGATGGGGTGCTATATTTAAAAGTTAAGCTGTGGTGTATGAGAGAAGGCATTGTTAAACGCAATGAGCGCTATCGTGAGCGCTTTTTGTAGTGTGGGTAATGCGAAGGTACTGCCATGCTCTTTAAATGGCTCAGAAAGAGTTACACGAAGGATTTAGCGATTATGGTATTCAGGATACTTTCATTTGTAATCTGGAACCGGAAAACATTTTTGGTTGTCCTTTCTGAACAGATGATTTTCCGCGATTCTTGGCAAGATAAGAAATTCGCTTAACCATCTCCACCAGTGAAGCATGGTCACATTGCCTGATTATATATCTGCCATGTGGAAGATGAACCCTTGAAACTCCGTTTGTCAGGTCAGTCCATATCCGGCTGATACGCCCGATCATTCCATCATCACCAAAGCCTGCCGTTCTGACCTGGAAGTAAGGCAGGGCAATCCAGCAGTGATAGTGTACCTGTTTCGCCTTTTCTTTTTCGCGAACCCAGCCGTAGGCAAATTTCCTGATTGGCTGATTACTCCACGCTTTCGCTGTAAACTCGCCACGCAGGCGGGTGAACAGTTCGCTGATTAATTTATTGCTTTCCTCAGCGCTCATTCCTTCCGGCACTGATAGGTCAAAGCGAAAACCATAGACTTTACGGTAGTGTGACTGCATGGCGCGAAGCTGAGTGATAAATTTATCTATGATCTCTTTACGGATGGGGTTGCTGTTTTTGTCATCCGGGTCGTGGTTGAGCTGGTATTCGAGACCACCAAGTGAATAAACGGGGCTATGGATCAGAGAGTAACGCCCACTACTGTCACGGTGATGTGAGATGTACTGAGTTAATGACAATTCACTAAGAACAGAAATAACAACCCCCACTTACCAGATATATTTCTTTAAGATAATAAAAACCAGTACGCGACGAGCATAAAGGATGGCCCCCGAGCAGGCACCGGCGCTGGCTTTTACGGACAGAAATGTTTGTTTATTTTACTCAGAAAACATGCCACAAACAGAGATTAACCAAAAATCATATTATTTTTTTTATTCCAATTCAATGATTATTTTCTTCGTCGGCATTTTTCAGGTTTGTTTCTGCCATTTTTCCGCTTTTGCTATAGCCTAATTCAATGCTTCACAAGCGATAAGTTCTTGGCTACGGTCCAGCAACCCCATTGAATTAGAATGACTATCACTAAAACCAATCAACACTATCAACAACTGGAAGCAAATCCGAAACTTTCATCTTGCCCGTGTAAACCTTGGTTTGCCCTTGGTTTGAATGTTCGTGGCCTATCGTTTGCTGAACAAGTGTGAGGGTATGCTTTGCCTGAATCTCAGTTACGAAAGTGTGACGTAAGCTGTGCACAATACGTCTATTTTTATAATCATCAAGATAATCAATACCCAATTGCTCACGTATCGCATGGAAAAGTCGCGTTACCTGACTTGTATTAGTGATTTCTGGGAACAAGTTGGTATCTGCCTTTTTGCTATCCAAATAATCCAAAAAACCCATATTGATCAAACGTTGTGAGATAGGAACCTGTCGAATCCCCGCCTCAGTCTTACTATCTCCGATCATTATGTAATACCGTTGGCTATCGTCGTCCAAGCGCACATCTGAAACCCTCAGTTTTGCGATTTCAGAACGACGGGCCCCTGTATACGCTAGCAACAAAAAACCCCATTTATTCCAACCATCTAATGTCGCGAAGTGTTCTACCATTTTTCTCATTTCTGTACGATTGTAATGGCCGTAGCTGTGACTTTTTGCTTCATACTTGACGTTGTTTGTAGGCGGTAATTCAAGAATATCCTCTTCTTTGGTCAGGTAGGTTGAAAATAACCCCTGACAAAGTTTCAGATAATCTTTGACCGTTTTTGATGAAACTAAGTCTTCTTCTGGAACTTCATCTAAATCTAAACATTGCTGGATAGTCATCCTGTTGTATGGCCTCTTGTTTTGGCGAGGCAGACCTTCAACGACTTCAAGCAAGTGTTTAATATCGCGCCGAGTGATTTCAGTAACTAACGTATCAGCACCAAGAACCATCTCTATCACTTCATAATATTTCTCATTACCCTGTCGAATCTTAGGCACCCAATCAGACTTAAATGCGAGAAATCCCTGCCATGCCTTAGATAAAGTAATCCCAGAGGCCAATGATTCTTCAGGTTTATCGGCTACGGTAGGCGCATAGTGGTTGTCTGGACGCATGGAGTTAACAATCTGTTGGTAATCAGAATGTCGCTGATCCATAAAGGCTATATGTGCATCGCAATAGTGTCTCCAGAGGAGGTCATACTGTGAAGCCACATTATCGATTTCATCCTCCATACCCGTAAGATCAAACTGGCTACCAAGTTGTTCTATAACTGAATCTGTCGATAGCGGCTCAACATCTTGTTTGAAGGTTCCATCAAGTAGCAATCCAACATCAAGCGCAATACGTTTTTCACGGGCCAATGAACCTGATTTTCGCAAGGTACTACGTACAGTAGAGGGGATTTTTTTCGCTGCGGCATAAAAACCTGCCTGAATTTCAAGCAAATACTTATCAATATCGTCTTGCTCTAACTTCTTCATTTTCTGCACTATATCCATTAATAGCGTTGGTTCCATCTTGGACGATTTTACAAGAGAAATAAACATAGAGAGGCGAGAAGATATAAATCTTGCTCTGTTGGCTGAATCGCTACCCAAAGACATGCGAAAGAATCGGCCTGTAGATAGCCTGAAATGAAGGCAGTAGCGATTGCCACGCTTAATAATATTCGGGATGGAACAACCGTTGGTATGTCTCGTTTGTATCACAGTCTGTGTCACATTTTCACCTATTAAGGCCTGAGACACACCAACGTATTGTTTTAGAAGAAGTTGAAGCTGACCGATAAGCCGGGTTCTGTCGTGGACAGTCATTCATCTAGGCCAGCAATCGCTCACTGGCTCAAGCAGCCTACCCGGGTTCAGTACGGGCCGTACCTTGTGAACCCCTATTTGGCCTTGCTCCGGGTGGAGTTTACCGTGCCACGGACTGTTACCAGCCGCGCGGTGCGCTCTTACCGCACCCTTTCACCCTTACCTGATCCCACTTGCGTGGGCCATCGGCGGTTTGCTCTCTGTTGCACTGGTCGTGGGTTTCCCCCCCAGGCGTTACCTGGCACCCTGCCCTATGGAGCCCGGACTTTCCTCCCCTCCGCCCGTCTCCCCCGAAGAGGACGACGACGAAGCGGCGACTGTCTGGTCAGCTTCGGCGCGCAGTATAGAGGGTTCGTGCGTCTTTGTCACCCAGCACTACGCATTCCGATTGCCAGCGTGGCAGCGATATTCCTTGAAGCGCGGTAAATATTATCCGATGCCCCGCGGAAAGCGTCCTCCAGCGTGCCGATCCGGGTTAATACGCTAAACACCGCATCAATACCATATTGATGTACCACGTCCACATCGCGTGTCAGACTACCGGCAATACCAATTACTGGTTTATGGTACTTCTTCGCCACATTTGCCACACCAATCGGCACTTTGCCATGCACACTCTGGCTATCGATACGTCCCTCACCCGTGACCACCAGCGTACAATCGTGAATATGTTCTTCCAGATTGAGCGCCTGAATCACAATTTCGATACCACTGCGCAGCTCCGCGCCTAAAAAAGCCATTAACGCGGCCCCCATACCACCAGCCGCTCCCGCGCCAGGCACGTCTTTCACATCCACCCTGAGCGATTTTTTAATGATATCGGCATAGTGGGAGAGATTACGGTCCAGCTCAACAATGTGTTCCGCTGTCGCCCCTTTCTGCGGCCCAAAGATGCGGGATGCGCCAGTATCGCCCGTCAGAGGATTCGTCACATCACAGGCGACACGGATTGAACAGGTTTTTAAGCGCGGATCCAGCCCTGAAACATCGATGGCACTGAGACAATTCAGGCTGCCGCCGCCGTAACCGATTTCAGTACCGTTGGCATCACAGAGTTTTGCCCCCAGCGCCTGCACCATACCCGCACCGCCGTCATTGGTCGCGCTGCCGCCAATGCCGATAATGATACTTTTCGCGCCGCTTTCCAGCGCCTGCAAAATTAACTCTCCGGTACCACAAGATGTTGTCACTAATGGATTGCGTTTCTCAGGAGGAACCAACGCCAGGCCGCTGGCTGCCGCCATTTCAATAAACGCGGTTTTACCGTCACCGGACATGCCCCAGCAGGCATTCACTTTTTCGCCCAGAGGCCCCGTCACCAGGGCTGAACGTTCAGTCCCCTGCGTCGCGGCTATCATCGCTTTCACTGTCCCTTCACCGCCATCAGCAACCGGAACAGAAACATATTGCGCATCAGGAAAAACTTCCCGAAATCCTTTTTCTATTGCCTGAGCTACCTCGGAGGCAGACAGGCTTTCTTTATAAGAGTCTGGGGCAATTACGATTTTCATAGTTATGTAGCCTGACTGTGCCGCGCAAGGCAAGAAATACAGGGCGCGCATCCGCGCCCTTCTTGTTAGCGAGTGACTTCCACTTTCGCCAGTTTTTCGTAGTAACATGCCAACGCACTGTGGTCAGCCGTTCCCAGCCCGTCAGCGCGCAGTGCTTGCATCATCTCCATAACCGCAGCAGTCAGCGGTAGCTGTGCACCTACGCCATGAGAAGTGTCCAGTGCGTTCGCCAGATCCTTAATATGCAGATCAATACGGAAACCTGGCTTGAAGTTGCGGTCCATAACCATCGGCGCTTTCGCGTCCAGTACGGTACTTCCTGCCAGCCCCCCTCGGATCGCCTGATATACCAGATCCGGGTTCACTCCGGCTTTGGTCGCCAGGGTCAGCGCTTCAGACATTGCCGCAATATTCAGCGCCACAATCACCTGGTTCGCCAGCTTGGTGACGTTACCTGCACCAATTTCGCCGGTATGCACCACGGAGCCCGCCATCGCTTTCAGCAGATCGTAATACTTGTCGAAAATCGCTTTATCGCCGCCAACCATCACCGACAATGTGCCATCAATGGCTTTCGGTTCACCGCCACTCACCGGTGCATCCAACATATCCACACCTTTCGCTTTCAGCGCTTCGCTGATTTCACGGCTGGCTAATGGTGCGATGGAACTCATATCGATCAGCACGGTGCCCGGTTTCGCCCCTTCAATGATGCCGCCTTCACCCAGCGCCACTTCCTTCACGTGCGGAGAGTTCGGCAGCATGGTGATGATCACATCACACTGCTCGGCAATGTCTTTCGCCGTGGCGGCGGTCTCTGCGCCTGCGGCAATCACGTCCGCAATGGATTCCGGGTTACGGTCAGCAACCACCAGCGAGTAACCTGCCTTGAGGAGGTTTTTACTCATTGGTTTACCCATAATACCGAGGCCAATAAAACCAACTTTCATTGTCATATCTCTATCTCTCTACTGTCGATGGTGGTTATTTCTTAAAGGAGTCAGCCAGTTTCTGCGTGGCTGAACGGAACACGCCAAGATCGCTACCCACAGCAACAAACGTTGCGCCCCATTCCAGATAACGACGGGCATCCGCCTCTACTGGTGCCAGAATGCCACTGGGTTTGCCGTGTGCCTTCGCACGGGCAAAGATGTGCTGGATTGCTTTCTGTACGTCAGGGTGGGAAGCATTCCCGAGATGACCTAATGCTGCAGCCAGATCGCTCGGGCCAACAAAAATACCGTCTACGCCGTCGGTCGCCGCGATGGCATCAACGTTATCGACACCCTGCTGGCTTTCGATCTGCACGATAATGGTGATGTTCTTATTCGACTGGGCAAAGTAGTCCGGCACGGTACCGAACATATTGGCGCGGTGGGAAACGGATACACCACGAATCCCCTCCGGCGGATAACGGGTAGATGCTACGGCGTTTACCGCCTCTTCTTCGGTCTCAACAAACGGGATCAGGAAGTTATAAAACCCAATATCCAACAGACGCTTGATAATGACTGGCTCATTAGTCGGAACACGCACAACCGGTGCGCTGATGCTACCTTTCAGTGCCATCAGTTGCGGGATAAACGTCGAGATATCGTTCGGTGCATGCTCACCATCCAGCACCAGCCAGTCAAAGCCTGCCAGGCCTAATACCTCGGTACTGATTGGATTGGCCAGCGCGGACCAGCAGCCAATCTGCACCTGATGCGCCGCGAGGGCCGCTTTAAATTTGTTCGGAAATATCGTGTTATTCATCGCCTATACCTTTGTTTATTTCTGCAATTCCATACGTTTAATGTCACCGACAATAAACAGGTAGCAAACCATCGCCATCAGCGCCGAGCATCCTACAAACATCAGCGCAGCATTAAATGAGTGCAGCTCGCTCACCAGATAACCAATCACCAGCGGGGTTACGATGGACGCGACGTTGCCAAATACGTTAAATACACCACCACACAGACCGACTATTTCTTTCGGTGCAGTATCGGAAATCACCGGCCAGCCCAGCGCGCCGAAGCCTTTTCCGAAAAACGCCAGCGCCATCAACGCCACCACCAGGGTGGTATTATCGGTGTAGTTACACAGAATGATGGTCGACGCGAGCAGCATCCCAAGCACAATTGGCAGCTTACGCGCCAAAGTAATACTGGAACCGCGTTTAATCAGATAATCGGAGAACACCCCGCCCAACACGCCACCGGTAAATCCACACAGCGCAGGAATAGAAGCCACCAAGCCTACCTTCAGGATCGACATGCCTTTTTCTTGCACCAGGTAGATCGGGAACCAGGTCAGAAAGAACCAGGTGATGGTATTGATAAAATACTGTCCGAAGAACACACCCAGCATCATGCGATTAGTCAGCAACTGCTTGATATAATGCAGCTTAGGGCCGCCAGATGCCGCATCGCCCGGCTTCTTGTGATCCATATCGACCACCGCGCCGTTGTCAGAGATAAACTTCAGTTCTTCTTGCGACATACGCGGATGCTCGGTCGGGTTATGGATCAGTTTCACCCACAGCCCGGTCAGTACAAAGCCGATCGCCCCCATCACGGTAAAGACATGCTCCCAGCCCCAGGCAAAAGTTAACCACCCCAACAGCGGGGAAAATAATGCCAGGGAGAAGTACTGCGCGGAGTTAAAAATTGCCGATGCCGTGCCGCGCTCTTTTGTGGGGAACCAGGCGGCCACAATACGTGCGTTAGCCGGGAAAGACGGCGCTTCAGAGAAGCCCAGCATGAAACGCATGATGAACATTGAAATACCCGCCCAGGCCAGCGGAAACATATCCACGAATCCCTGCAGGAAGGTAAACAGCGACCAGAAAAACAGGCTGTAAGTGTAGACTTTCTTCGAGCCAAACTTGTCGAGCAGCCATCCGCCGGGGATTTGCATTAGCAAATAAGCCCAGCCAAAAGCCGAAAAAATGTAACCCATTGATATGGCACTAAGCTGTAGCTCTTTCGCCACTTCCGTACCGGCAATAGACAACGTCGCACGGTCCGCATAGTTAACGGCCGTAACAATAAAGATTATCAGCAATATTAAATAACGAGTGTGCGTGCCTTTCTTTTTCTCTACAACCGTATCCAGTATCATACTATTTACCTCGGGTTACCTCAGGCACATGTCTTTTATTATTATTTGGCAGGCATTTTAATAATTAATTACCGCCAATAAAAATACGCAATAATTTATCAGGTGCTATGAAACCGTGATTTAGTATAATCAGCGTAACAAGGTTAATCATTGTGCAAATGCTCACTAAAGAAAAGTCATTAGAATATTTTCTTGGGCGGATGCACATAAGCATGGGCGCTAATGCACACATTTACGTATTGCCACCTCTGGCGGCGTGGTGTACCTGAGTTTAAGTGATCATGGTCACATTCTCAGGTTTAATCTCCTGACATTCTTATTTCACAATACCCGGTCTTTATTGCTTTTAATTAGCTTCAATATAACAACACCCATACAATTATTATCACCACCTGGCTGGAGAATACTGGACAATGGCCGACATCGAAATTAGACAAGAATCGCCAACGGCGTTTTATATTAAAGTACACGACACAGATAATGTGGCGATTATTGTCAATGACAATGGTCTGAAAGCCGGGACACGTTTTCCGGATGGACTGACGCTGATAGAGCATATCCCCCAGGGCCATAAAGTGGCACTAACAGATATTCCTGCTCATGGTGAAATCGTCCGCTATGGTGAAGTAATAGGTTTCGCCGTTCGCGATATCCCACACGGCAGCTGGATCGATGAATCTATGGTTGAACTGCCAAAAGCGCCGCCACTGGAAACATTACCGCTGGCAACCAAAGTTCCGCAACCGCTGCCGCCGCTGGAGGGTTATACCTTCGAAGGATACCGCAATGCTGACGGCAGCGTCGGCACCAAGAACCTGCTTGGTATCTCCACCAGCGTGCACTGTGTGGCAGGCGTGGTAGATTATGTCGTGAAAATCATTGAGCGTGACCTGCTGCCAAAATACCCAAACGTCGACGGCGTGGTGGGACTCAATCACTTGTACGGCTGCGGCGTAGCTATCAATGCCCCAGCCGCCATCGTGCCGATTCGTACAATTCACAATATTGCGCTGAACCCAAACTTCGGCGGTGAAGTAATGGTCATCGGCCTTGGCTGCGAAAAACTCCAGCCCGAGCGCCTGCTGGAAGGTACTCACGATGTGAAAAGTATTTCGGTAGACAGCGCCAGTATCGTCAGCCTGCAGGATGAAAAACACGTTGGTTTTAAATCCATGGTAGAAGACATTTTGCAGGTCGCTGAGCGCCACCTGGCAAAGCTCAATCAGCGCCAGCGCGAAACCTGTCCGGCTTCTGAGCTGGTAGTCGGCATGCAATGCGGCGGAAGCGATGCGTTTTCTGGCGTAACGGCCAACCCGGCAGTCGGTTTTGCCTCCGACCTGTTAGTTCGCTGCGGTGCGACCGTGATGTTCTCGGAAGTGACCGAAGTGCGAGATGCCATCCACCTTCTGACCCCGCGGGCAATTAACGAAGAGGTGGGCAAACGCCTGCTCGAAGAGATGGCCTGGTACGACAACTATCTCGATATGGGGAAAACTGACCGCAGCGCTAACCCCTCTCCGGGCAACAAGAAAGGCGGTCTGGCAAACGTGGTGGAAAAAGCGCTGGGCTCCATTGCCAAGTCTGGCAAGAGCGCGATTGTCGAAGTGTTGTCGCCGGGTCAGCGCCCAACCAAACGCGGTCTGATATACGCAGCTACCCCCGCCAGCGATTTTGTCTGTGGAACTCAGCAGGTTGCTTCCGGCATCACCGTACAGGTATTCACCACTGGTCGCGGTACGCCGTACGGTCTGATGGCCGTTCCGGTGATAAAAATGGCGACACGCACTGAACTGGCTAATCGTTGGTTTGATCTGATGGACATCAACGCAGGTACCATCGCGACCGGAGAAGAAACCATCGAAGAGGTAGGTTTGAAGCTATTCGAGTTCATTCTCGACGTGGCCAGCGGGCGTAAGAAAACCTTCTCGGATCAGTGGGGATTACATAACCAGCTGGCGGTATTTAACCCGGCACCGGTAACCTGATTTTTCACTGTTTTTTCTTCAGGAGCATGTCTACGGGCATGCTCTTTTTTTTGTCATAAACTTTCGCAACCCTCCCATTGCTTTCGAAACTTTCATTTTTCAGATCAAAATCACAAAAAAACATTACGAAACCCTATACTTTATTTCGAAGAAAGAAAACGAAAGACTTCGGAGGAAGTATGTTTATCATTTCAAGCAAAACAATGCTGAAGAAGGCTCAACAAGAAGGTTACGCCGTCCCCGCATTTAACATCCACAATCTCGAGACCTTACAGGTTGTCGTGGAAACGGCTGCCGAGCTACGTTCTCCGTTGATCGTCGCCGGAACGCCAGGTACTTTTAACTACGCTGGTGTCGGTAATATAGTCGCTATCGCCAGCGAGCTGGCCAGAAGCTGGAACCTCCCCCTGGCAATTCATCTCGATCACCATGAAAGCGTCAGCGATATTGAAGCAAAAGTCTGTGCAGGGATTCGCTCTGTCATGATCGACGGCTCCCATTTACCGTTTGCCGATAACATCGCGTTAGTCAAACGCGTGACGGATTACTGCCACCGCTATGACGCCAGCGTTGAAGCAGAACTGGGACGCCTGGGTGGGCAAGAAGATGACCTGATCGTTGATGGCAAGGATGCACTTTATACCCACCCTGAGCAGGCTCGAGAGTTCGTAGAAAAAACAGGTATCGACTCACTGGCAGTCGCCATTGGCACTGCCCACGGCTTGTACACCGCAGAGCCAAAACTGGACTTTGAACGGTTAGATGAGATTCGTCAATGCGTTGATATTCCTTTGGTTTTACATGGCGCTTCCGGCCTGCCCCCTCAGGATATTAAACGCGCAATCGCCCTCGGGATCTGCAAAGTCAACGTCGCTACCGAACTCAAAATCGCCTTTGCTGACGCACTCAAAAACTACTTGAGCGCCCACACCGATGCGAACGATCCACGGCACTACATGGTGCCAGCAAAAGCGGCGATGAAAGAGGTGGTACGTAAAGTCATCGCCGACTGCGGCTGCGAAGGAAAGCTGTAAGTCCTTCATTAATTTGAATTGCACGGGTGCTGACAAAGGTTTGTTTTTAAAGCTGGATCACGAAAGATGCTTTTACCCTTTGCCTTCAATCCAAAAATATTATGAAGATAAACAAAAGATATCGGAGATAGAAGTGAAAGAAATAATCTCTCGTCATAAAGCGGGTGAACATTTGGGAATTTGTTCTGTTTGTTCAGCCCATCCGCTGGTGATTGAATCCGCATTACGTTTTGATCTCAATACAGACAGTAAAGTGCTGATCGAAGCGACATCAAATCAGGTCAATCAGTTTGGCGGCTATACCGGGATGAAGCCTGCCGATTTCCGTGACTTTGTGTATAACATTGCAGAACAAGTCGGTTTCCCTCGTGAAAGACTGATTCTCGGGGGCGATCACCTCGGTCCTAACTGCTGGCAAAATGAACCGGCAGCAGAGGCGATGGCGAAATCCGTAGATTTAATTAAAGCTTATGTCGCCGCAGGATTCAGTAAAATCCATCTTGATGCCTCTATGTCCTGTGCTGACGATCCCACACCGTTGGATCCGATGATTGTCGCCGAGCGCGCCGCTGTACTGTGCCAGGCCGCAGAAGCAACAGCCACTGAAGAACAGAAACGCCAACTAACTTACGTTATAGGGACAGAAGTTCCTGTACCTGGCGGAGAAGCCAGTACTATTGGTACCGTACATGTTACCCGCGAAGAAGATGCTGCCCGTACCCTGGAAACACACCAGGTCGCTTTTCGCGCATTAGGGCTTGAAGACGCATTAACCCGTGTGATCGCCATTGTCGTCCAGCCAGGCGTGGAGTTTGATCACACACAGATCATTCACTATCAACCACAAGCCGCAGAAGCGCTTTCTGCCTGGATCAAAGAGACGCCGATGGTCTACGAGGCGCACTCCACCGATTATCAAACTCGTCAGGCCTATCGTGACCTGGTACGTGACCACTATGCGATTCTGAAAGTAGGTCCCGCGCTGACTTTCGCCCTTCGCGAAGCTATTTTTGCCCTGGCGCAAATGGAAAATGAGCTGATCTCTCCGGAACAACGGAGCCGGGTGCTGGAGGTGATTGATGAAGTCATGCTGAATGAGCCGGACTACTGGAAAAAATACTATCGCCCAACCTGGAGCCAGGCGATGGTCGATATTCACTTCAGCTTGTCTGACCGTATTCGCTACTACTGGCCTCATCCGCGTATTCGTCAAAGCGTGGAAAAGTTAATTGCCAACCTGAACGGTGTGGCATTACCGCTGGGGCTAATTAGCCAGTTTATGCCTGTGCAGTTTGAGCGCCTGTCAGAAGGTACGCTCACGGCTACACCCCATAATCTGATTATCGACAAAATCCAGGACGTTCTGCGTGCCTATCGCTTTGGCTGCGCACCAGTCATCGCCTGAAATCTGGAGAATATATGAGCCAACTCTTTGTCCGAACCGGAATAAACTTTAGCTCGTGTCAGCATGCGCTGGTACACATTGGGGAGGAGATGCTGGCCAAAGGGGTCGTGCATGAAAGCTACCCGCAGGCCTTAATTGAACGTGAAGCCACATTCCCAACCGGGATAGCGCTGGAACGTCACGCCGTTGCGATCCCGCACTGTGAAGCCATTCATGCAAAATCGCCAGCTATCTATCTGATTCGCCCAGAGACGCCTGTCAACTTTCAGCAGGCAGATGATGATGAAGAGATAGCGGTCTCTTTAATTATTGCCTTAATCGTTGAGAACCCGACGGCTCAGCTAAAGCTGTTACGTCGCCTGTTCAGTGAGCTGCAAAACCCGAACACCATTGAAGCATTATTGAATGCGCCAGAGGCTGAACTGGCAATGATCTTTCGGGAAAAAATCCTTGAGCCTGAGTCTTGCGCGCAGGCTTGATAACAAACTGATAATAAAAGGAATACCCTATGAAACGTAAAGTAATTGTGGCGTGTGGCGGTGCTGTAGCAACTTCAACAATGGCAGCAGAAGAAATTAAAGAACTGTGTGAAGCCAACAATATCCAACTCGACCTGGTTCAGTGCCGTGTAACGGAAATCGAAACCTATATGGATGGTGCAGATCTTATCTGTACTACCGCCCGTGTTGACCGTACTTTTGGCGATATACCTGTGGTCCACGGCATGCCTTTTGTTTCAGGCGTGGGTATCGAAGCATTGCAGCAAAAAATACTGACTATCCTCGTGGGGTGACGCCATGTTTAGCGAAATAATGCGTTATATCCTCGACTTAGGTCCGACGGTCATGCTGCCGCTCGTGATCATCATCTTCTCAAAACTATTGGGGATGAAGCTCGGGGATTGTTTTAAATCCGGTCTGCATATTGGGATTGGCTTCGTCGGTATCGGCCTGGTTATTGGCCTGATGCTGGATTCTATCGGGCCTGCCGCAAAAGCAATGGCGGAGCAGTTTCAAATCAATCTGCATGTCATTGATGTTGGCTGGCCGGGTTCATCACCGATGACATGGGCATCACAGATCGCCTTGATTGCTATCCCTGTCGCCATTGGGGTCAATATCCTGATGCTGGTCACCCGAATGACCCGGGTCGTCAATGTCGATATCTGGAACATCTGGCATATGACGTTCACTGGCGCAATGTTACATCTGGCGACGGGCTCATACTGGTTGGGCATACTGGGCGTTGTCGTTCACGCCGCATTTGTCTACAAACTTGGCGACTGGTTTGCGAAAGACACGCGCGACTTTTTCGGTCTCGAAGGTATTGCCATCCCACACGGCTCATCAGCCTATCTGGGGCCAATAGCGGTATTGGTTGATACGATCATTGAAAAAATCCCAGGCCTTAATCGCATTCATTTCAGTGCTGATGATGTACAGAAACGCTTCGGTCCTTTTGGTGAGCCAGTCACCGTCGGTTTTGTTATGGGCTTAGTGATCGGCTTGTTAGCCGGGTATGACATCAAAGCAGTATTGCAACTGGCGGTAAAAACGGCTGCCGTTATGCTGCTCATGCCACGCGTCATTAAACCGATTATGGATGGCTTAACACCTATTGCAAAGCATGCCCGTAAACGTCTGCAGGCGAAATTTGGCGGTCAGGAGTTCTTAATTGGTCTTGATCCCGCATTGCTGCTCGGCCATACATCGGTGGTTTCCGCCAGCCTGATCTTTATTCCGCTGACCATTCTGATTGCCGTCCTGGTTCCAGGTAATCAGGTTCTGCCCTTCGGTGATCTTGCTACTATTGGGTTCTTCGTAGCAATGGCGGTAGCCGTTCATCAGGGGAACCTGTTCCGCACGCTGATCTCTGGTGTCATCATCATGGGCATCACCTTGTGGATCGCCACCCAGACTATCGGCTTACACACCCAGCTTGCCGCCAACGCCGGGGCACTGAAAGCAGGTGGAATGGTCGCCTCTCTGGACCAGGGGGGTTCGCCGATCACCTGGTTACTGATTCAGCTCTTTACCTGGCAAAACGTCGTGGCGTTTGCCGTGATTGCCGTCATTTACTTCGCCGGTGTGCTATTGACCTGGCGCCGGGCACGTAATTTCGTCGCCGCCGAAAAAGCAGCCGCTATCTCAGAAAGCCAGCCCACATCTTAACTTCTGGGGAGCATTTGCTCCCCTTCACATTTCTGGAGACTCTTATGAAATCAGTGGTTATTCACGCTGAGGGAGACGTACGCGTTGAAGAACGTCCCATGCCCCAACTGCAAGCCGATAACGATGTATTGGTCAGGGTGGTTAGTTCAGGGCTTTGCGGTTCTGATATCCCGCGTATTTTTTCTCATGGTGCGCATTACTACCCAATAACGCTGGGTCATGAATTTAGCGGTTATGTTGAATCCTACGGCACCGGTGTGACTGATATGCAACCTGGCGACGCCGTTGCCTGTGTGCCGCTACTCCCCTGCTTCCACTGCCCTCAGTGTGAACGTGGTTACTTTTCGTTATGTAAGCAATATCAGTTTGTCGGTTCGCGTAGCGAAGGGGGCAATGCGGAATATGTGGTCGTAAAACGCGCCAATCTGTTCCGACTGCCATCAGATATGCCGATTGATGACGGGGCATTCATCGAACCCATTACCGTCGGTTTGCATGCCTTCCACCTGGCTCAGGGCTGCGAAGGTAAAAACGTGATTATCGTTGGCGCAGGGACTATCGGTTTGCTGGCGATGCAATGTGCCCGCGAACTCGGTGCAAAAAGTGTCACGGCAATTGATATCAACCCACAAAAATTGACGTTAGCGAAAGAGTTGGGAGCCACTCACGTATTTAATAGCCGGGAGATGAGTGCGGCGGAAATCTATTCCGCACTGGCAGATATGCAGTTCGATCAGTTGGTACTGGAGACAGCAGGAACACCACAAACCGTAGCCCTGTCTGTAGAAATTGCAGGCCCTCGCGCACAGGTGGCGTTAGTGGGTACATTGCACCAGGACCTGACGCTGACTTCCAGTGTATTTGGCCAAATACTGCGTAAGGAATTAACGATTCTCGGCAGTTGGATGAACTACTCCAGCCCATGGCCAGGAGAGGAGTGGGAAACCGCTGCACGCTTGCTGACCGAAAAACGTTTGCAACTGGAGCCGTTAATTGCCCATAGCGGCGACGCGGACAGTTTTGCCAAAGCGGTAACATCACTCAATGGCGCACCGATGCAGGGAAAAATTCTGCTCAAATTTGCCTGACCTCACGAGCCAGCAACCTGCGCTGGCTCACATTTCCTTTCGAAATTTAGCGTTCACCTTTCGCAATCCTTCGATTAAACTAGTGATAGTTAAATTATCAGGTAAATCAATATGAATTCATTTGAGAGAAGGAACAAAATTGTCGACCTGATTAATACGCAAGGCAGCGTACTGGTAATGGACCTTTCGAATACCTTTGGTATTTCTGAAGTGACCATTCGCGCTGACCTGCGGTTATTAGAGGAGAAAGGTCTTGTCACCCGTTTTCACGGCGGAGCGGCAAAACCGGGAAGCCACCTGGCTGAAGGCGACAATCAGGAAGTGATATTGGAAGAGCGGTATCAACTTGCCAGCGATCCGAAAAAAAGGATCGCCCAAGCCGCGACCGCAATGGTCGAAGAAGGTATGACCGTCATTCTGGATAGTGGAAGCACCACCTTGCTTATCGCGGAGGCGTTAAACCGAAAAAGTAATATCACCGTTATTACCAATAGCCTACCCGCCGCATTCACGTTGTCGGAAAACAAAGACATTACGCTGGTCGTCTGCGGTGGAACAGTACGCCATAAAACCCATTCGATGCATGGCACCATAGCAGAGCGTTCTCTACAAGGGATCAGTGCTGACCTGATGTTCGTTGGTGCCGATGGGATTGATGCCACTAATGGTATTACGACATTTAACGAAGGCTACTCCATTAGTAGCGTCATGGCAGCTGCCGCACATAAGGTCATCGCTGTGCTGGACGCGACAAAGTTCAATCGCCGTGGCTTTAATCAGGTACTGCCGATGGAGAAGATTAATTGCGTGATAACCGACGATAGCATCAGCAAGCAGGACAAATCAGCGCTCGCTAAAACAGGCGTTGAGTTACTGATCGTTTAGTTTTTTACCCGCCACATCCCGCCTTTCTTCGCGCCAACGCGTTGCAACTTTCCTTTTTGCTGCAACGCTTTCAGATAGCGCTCTACGGTACGGGATGAGATTTCACACTCATCAGCGATACTTTTGGCAGATCTGCCCGGCTGATTCGACAAGATTTGCAGAATACGTTTTTCTATATCCAGTAAATCAGGCGACATTTCTTCCGACATTTCTTCCGACATTTCTTCCGACATCGTCGGTGCTTGCCCTAATCCCTCTTTCAAAGCAGAGATGATATTTCCCAAAATAAATTCTATGAATGGCGTACAACTACTTTGCCGATCGCATTGCCCTAATACATGATAATACCGATCCTGCTGGTAATGGATCAGCGTTTCTACCGGCAGCCAGGCCAATTCGGCGCGCCACTCCCGCAGAATTAATGTTTGCCACAACCGCCCCATTCGCCCATTACCATCAGAAAAAGGATGAATAAATTCAAATTCATAGTGGAAAACAGCCCCAGCAATAAGCGGGTGGTGTTCTGTCGTTTTTAACCAACCCTGCAAGTCATTAACCAAGCGCGGAACTTGTGAGGCAGGAGGGGCCATACGGATAAGTTGTTTTTCCCTGTAGACACCGACATTCCCAGAACGCAATTGGCCAGGATTATCGACCAGCCCTAACATCAGGACCTGATGGGCCTGAAGGAGATCGGATAACCGTTCACTTTTCCACTCCGACATTTTTTCATAGGCCAGAATGGCATTTCTGACTTCCTGTATATCTTTAGCTGGCGCCAGAATTCGCTTACCTTCCATCAGAGCGGTGACCTGCTCTGTCGTCAGCGAATTATGTTCAATAGCCAAAGAAGCCTGGATTGTACGAATGCGATTCTCTTTGCGTAAAAGAGGAGATGTTCTACCCGCCATCGCCGCCCAATGCCCCATAAGCTCACCGATCTCAATCACCTGATTGAGTATCAATGGAGTGACAACGAATGGAGGCTGATATCCACCCACTTTTACTCTCCCTGCTGGTCCAGCGCATACTTATACAGCGCATTCTTTTTCACGCCGTGGATTTCTGCGGCCAGCGCAGCAGCCTTTTTCAGCGGCAATTCTGCCTGTAATAAGGCCAGCGTACGCAGCGCATCAGCCGGAAGGTCGTCTTCTTGTGCTTTATGCCCTTCGACAATCAACACCATTTCACCTTTACGGCGATTTTCGTCTTCTTTGACCCACGCCAGCAACTCACCCACTGGCGCACCATGAATGGTTTCCCAGGTTTTGGTCAGTTCACGCGCCAGCACGACATAACGAGATTCGCCCCAGACCGCTACCATATCTTCCAGGCTGTCCAGCAAGCGGTGAGTGGATTCATAAAAAATAAGCGTACGTGGTTCTGCTTCGATGGCTTTCATCGCATCACGACGCCCTTTAGATTTGGCTGGCAGGAAACCTTCATAGCAAAAACGATCTGATGGCAGACCGGCAGCACTCAGTGCGGCAATCGCCGCGCACGGGCCAGGCAGTGGCACCACGCGGATGCCTGCTTCGCGACAGGTGCGCACCAGATGGTAGCCCGGATCGTTAATCAACGGTGTTCCGGCATCGGAAACCAGCGCGATGTTTTGCCCCTCTTTGAGCTTTGCCACCAGCGTCTCGGCTTTTTGCTGCTCATTATGGTCATGCAACGCAAACAAACGTGCGTTTATCGCGAAGTGTTGCAACAACAATCCTGTATGGCGGGTATCTTCAGCGGCAATTAAATCAACGGCTTGTAAAACTTCGAGCGCTCGTTGGGTAATATCAGCCAAATTTCCGATAGGAGTAGGTACAATAAAGAGTTGGCCTTGAGAATTATCCGCCGATTCGTGTTGTTTCATTGTGTCGTCCGTATTGCCGATTTAATATTGAGCATTGCGTAAAAAATATCACTGGATACAGTATGGTACCCTCAACATTTTCTCGTTTGAAAGCTGCACGCGCGCTGCCTGTCATTCTGGCAGCATTGATTTTCGCAGGCTGTGGCACCCAGGCGCCAGACCAGAGTGCTGCCCATATGCAGGGCACAGCGCAGGCTGATTCCGGCTTTTATCTGCAGCAAATGCAGCAAAGCTCAGATGATAGCAAGACCAACTGGCAATTACTCGCCATTCGTGCACTGCTGAAAGAAGGCAAGAGCCAGCAGGCGGTCGAATTGTTCAACCAGTTGCCGCAGCAACTGAACGATACCCAACGTCTTGAACAGTCACTGCTGGCTGTTGAAATCAAACTTGCGCAGAAAGATATCGCTGGCGCACAGGCTCTACTGGGCCAGTTAAAACCAGCCGATTTCTCGCAAAACCAGCAAGCACGTTACTGGCAGGCGCAAATTGACGCCAACCAGGGACGCCCGTCGCTCACGCTGCTACGCGCGCTGATCGCTCAGGAACCGCTGTTGGCCGCCAACGATAAGCAGAAAAATATTGATGCAACCTGGCAGGCCCTGTCGTCAATGACGCCAGAACAAGCGCAAACGCTGGTCATCAACGCTGATGAAAACGTTCTACAAGGCTGGCTGGATCTCCAGCGCGTCTGGTTCGATAACCGTAACGATCCAAACATGATGAAAGCGGGTATTGCCGACTGGCAAAAACGTTACCCGCAAAATCCTGGGGCGAAACTGTTGCCTACGCAGCTCGTCAACGTCCAGAGCTTTAAGCCCGCCTCCACCAGCAAAATTGCCCTGCTACTGCCTCTGAATGGCCAGGCCGCTGTTTTTGGGCGAACCATTCAGCAGGGCTTTGAAGCGGCAAAAAATATGGGTACTCAACCGGTCTCTGCACCTGTTGCCGCCGCACCTGCAGCTAACACTGGTGCTGATGCAACAACGGCACAACCACAGACGACTGACGGCGTCGCCAGTCCCGCTCAGGCTTCTGTCAGCGATCTGACCAACGATACGCCAGCACAACCAGAAGCTGCAGCTGTGCAGCCAACCGCGCCTGCACAGCCAGCGACCGCCAGCGCGCCGGCGAATCCGTCCGCAGAGCTGAAAATCTACGACACGTCATCACAGCCGCTGAATCAGATCCTGGCTCAGGTACAGCAGGATGGCGCCAGCATCGTTGTCGGCCCGCTGTTGAAGAACAATGTCGAAGAGCTGATGAAAAGCAATACACCGCTCAACGTACTGGCGCTAAACCAGCCAGAGTCGGTGAAGAATCTGGCGAATGTTTGTTACTTTGCCCTGTCGCCAGAAGATGAAGCACGCGATGCCGCACGCCACATTCATGAACAAGGCAAGCAAGCACCACTGCTGTTAATCCCGCGTAGCGCGTTAGGCGATCGTGTCGCCAATGCCTTTGCTCAGGAATGGCAAAAACTGGGTGGCGGCACGGTGCTGCAGCAGAAGTTCGGCTCTACCGCTGAGCTGAAAATGGGTGTCAACGGCGGCGCGGGTATTTCCCTGACGGGCAGCCCGGTAGCCTCTTCTGTACCTGCGCAGCCTGGCGTGACGATTGGCGGTCTGACGATTCCGGCAGCGCCCACCGATGCCCAAATCACTGGCGGCAGCGGTCGTGTTGATGCCGTGTATATTCTGGCAACGCCGGAAGAAATTGCGTTTATTAAACCGATGATCGCCATGCGTAACGGCAGCCAGAGCGGTGCGACGCTGTACGCCAGCTCCCGCAGCGCGCAGGGTACAGCTGGTCCTGATTTCCGTCTGGAGATGGAAGGTCTGCAGTACAGCGAAATTCCCATGCTGGCGGGCGGCAACGAGCCACTCATGCAGCAAGCGCTGAGTGCAGTACGCAATGACTACTCGCTTGCGCGCATGTATGCAATGGGTGTTGATGCCTGGTCGCTCGCTAATCATTTCTCGCAAATGCGTCAGGTGCAGGGTTTCGAAATTAACGGCAACACCGGCGCGTTGACCGCAACGCAGGATTGCGTGATTAACAGGAAGTTATCATGGCTCAAATACCAGCAAGGACAGGTCGTCCCCGCCAGTTAACGAGCAAACAGACCGGTGATTCGTGGGAAACGACTGCGCGTCACTGGCTGGAAAGCAAAGGACTGCGTTTTCTCGCCGCCAACGTACGTGAACGTGGCGGCGAAATCGACCTGATAATGCGTGAAGGCAGGACCACCGTCTTTGTCGAGGTCCGCTACCGGCGGTCCGCCCAATTTGGCGGCGCGGCGGCGAGTGTGACCCGGAGCAAACAACACAAATTATTACAGACCGCCCGCTTGTGGCTTGCGCGCCACAATGGGAGTTTTGATACTGTGGATTGCCGGTTCGATGTGTTAGCCTTCACCGGAAATGATGTTGAGTGGTTTAAGAACGCGTTCAACGACCGCTCATATAGTTGAATCAGAACCTGCCCATCAGGCAAATAAAATAACCTGACGTGCCTGGTACTTAAGGATTAGCGTGTTAGACAGAATCAAAGTCTGCTTTACAGAAAGCATTCAAACTCAGATAGCTGCGGCTGAAGCACTCCCGGATGCGATCTCCCGTGCAGCCATGACGCTGGTTCAGTCCCTGCTCAATGGCAACAAAATTCTCTGTTGTGGTAATGGGACGTCCGCTGCCAACGCACAGCATTTTGCTGCCAGCATGATCAACCGTTTTGAAACAGAGCGACCCAGTTTACCTGCGATTGCACTAAATACTGATAATGTGGTCTTAACTGCGATTGCCAACGATCGCCTGCACGACGAAGTTTATGCAAAACAAGTCCGTGCGCTGGGACATGCAGGTGATGTTCTGTTGGCAATTTCTACGCGTGGTAATAGCCGCGATATCGTAAAAGCCGTTGAAGCAGCCGTTACGCGCGACATGACGATCGTTGCGTTGACCGGTTATGACGGAGGGGAACTGGCCGGATTGTTGGGGCCACAGGACGTTGAAATCCGCATCCCTTCACACCACAGCGCCCGCGTTCAGGAAATGCATATGCTGACGGTCAATTGCCTTTGCGATCTCATTGATAACACGCTTTTCCCTCACCAGGATGATTAAGGAGTACACATGAAGGCATTTTCGCCGCTCGCCGTCGTTCTCTCAGCGTTGCTGTTGCAAGGCTGTGTAGCTGCCGCCGTTGTCGGAACAGCAGCTGTCGGGACGAAAGCAGCAACGGATCCTCGCAGTGTCGGCACCCAGGTAGATGATGGGACCCTGGAATTACGCGTCAATACGGCGTTGTCGAAAGATGCCCAGATAAAGAAAGAAGCACGCATCAACGTGAGCGCATATCAGGGTAAAGTCCTGCTGGTCGGCCAGTCGCCGAACAGCGAACTTTCTGCACGAGCAAAACAAATTGCGATGGGTGTAGAGGGCACAACGGAGGTCTTTAATGAGATCCGTCAGGGCCAACCTATCGGCCTGGGCGATGCGTCCAACGATACCTGGATCACCACCAAAGTGCGCTCTCAGCTCCTGACCAGCGATCAGGTGAAATCCTCCAACGTGAAAGTGACGACCGAAAATGGGGAAGTATTCCTGCTGGGCCTGGTCACTGAACGCGAAGCGAAGGCTGCGGCGGATATCGCCAGCCGGGTAAGCGGCGTGAAACGCGTCACTACCGCCTTTACCTTTATTAAGTAATACAGATGCCGGATAGCGACGCATAGGCGTCTTATCCGGCCTACAGGACGTAATCGTTTGTAGGTCGGATAAGCTCAGCCGACATCCGGCATGTTATTTCGCCCTTTCGCGTAGCTCGGAAGAGGTCAGGATCGAAACCCCTTCATGTTCAGGTGCCAGCGCTTCCATCAGCATGGCTTGCGCGACATCACGTGCCTTAATCGATTTCCAGTTTCCTGGCAGCAACCGGAACAACGGTGCCAAAAACATTTCATTTGCGCGTTGCTTCTCCCGTTCCCCCAGCAACATCGAAGGCCGGACAATCGTTAGCCGTGGCCATTTCTGAGCGATCAGCGCCTGCTCCATTTCCCCTTTCACCCGGTTATAAAAAAATGGCGAATGTGCATTGGCTCCCATCGAACTCACCACCAGCATATGCTGGGCACCAAGCCGGCGGCCCGTCAGAGCGGTGTCCACCACCAGCGTATAATCCGCGTGGATAAACGCCTCTTTGCTACCCGCTTCACGTCGGGTCGTACCCAGGCAGCAAAACACAATATCGACCGGGTCAGTAACTTGCGCCAGCGCATCGCTTAACTGTGGATCGTGAGGATTGTAGACCCCGACCGTATCTGCCAATGGTCGTCGTGTCGGTGCGGTGATAGCGTGGATTCGGGGTTCATTCAGCAACATCCGCAGCAAATTTCCGCCCACCAGCCCTGTGGCACCTGTTATTAACACCTGGCTCATTGCTTTTCCATCCCCGCATCCTCAATCGATCTTCTAACTATAGATCACGCAGCCAGAGCATCTTCTTGCCAAAGCCCAGCGTATTGTCAGTGAACTTGATTTCATCCAGCCGAATCTCCCACACGGGCGCTGACAGCATCCTGGCGACAGGGAAACGATGGTTATACGCTTTACGCGCAGCTTCGCTCTCTTCTCCCTCCAGGCGGCGGATTTCCCCTTTAAACTGAACGCCGCGAATCAACGCGACCGTTTTAGGCTGACCGTTTACCGTTCCGGCGACGCACGCACGCGGGCCAGACATCTGTGCATGGCGGGTCTTCTCTTCGGTGAGCACATAGAACGCAACCTTTTGCGCATCAAACAGATAAAACGCATTGGCGCACCACAATTCACCGTCATGGTGTACACACCAGGTCACGACGTGCTGCTTTGCCAACCAACGAGTCACCGCAGTCAGTGTTTCCATTTCTGTTCTCTTTTATACTGTAGGACTGAAAATTATCATGTCGATGGTAACAATGACACCCTGGTATCTGTATCTGATCCGTACCGCAGACAATGCCCTGTACACCGGAATAACCACCGATGTACAACGCCGCTATCAGCAGCATCAGAGCGGAAAAGGTGCGAAAGCGTTACGCGGGAAGGGAGAGCTCACTCTGGCATTTGCGGCGCAAGTCGGCGATCGCTCGCTGGCCCTGCGCATAGAGTATCGGGTCAAGCAGCTTACAAAACGCCAGAAAGAGCGCCTTGTGGAAGGTGAAGGGTTTGCGACTCTGCTGAGCAGTCTGCAAACCCCCGACACTTAAAAGCGATTAAAATGGTCGTGATATTCCACCAAGCCAGATACGCCCTCCAGCGCATCTTCCGCCAGGCGATGCACCTGGAATGCACTTTCTGTACCCGGCCAGCGGCAGCGCAGGTCATGATGGGCCGCCAGTTCGAAGCCCAGGCGACTGTACAATGCCGGATCGCCCAGGGTGACCACCGCGGCGTAGCCAAACTCGTTAAGAGAATCCAGCCCTTCATAAACCAGCTGACGCGCCAGGCCTTGCCCACGGTAATTTTCATCTACCGCTAACGGTGCCATGCCGACCCACTGCAGATCTTCACCCTGCACATCAACAGGGCTGAATGCGACGTAGCCCACTACCTGACCTTCATCATCGGTAGCAACCAGACCCAACGTTAAGAAACCGTCTTCGCGCAGGTCGTGCACTAACTTCGCTTCCGCATCGCTTTCAAATGAACGACGCAGCAGCGCATCAATACCTGGGGCATCAATGGGTATTTCAACTCGAATCAGCATGCTTCACCTACCGAGGTCTGTTTGGTTTCTGGCGACGTTTTCATACCCGCCTCAACAAAATCCGCCAACTGCAGCAGCATGACACGTAACGCTTTCGGCATCTGCTCCAGTTCGATGGCGTCCATCAGATTTTTAACATACAGCCCTAATTCTGTATCGCCTTCGATCACCAGGCGACGCTGGAAGAAAAGCGTATCTGGATCCTGCTTACGCGCCACGATCATCAGGAGATCGCTGGCATCGGCACTAAAACTCACATCAGCATCTGCGCTCTCACTGACGATAAGCTTGTCGTTCTCTACTGAGGTATACCATCTGAGACCAATATCGCGCACATGAATGCTCAGCCAGCGGCCGTTGAGAAACTCCAGCTCCCCATCGGCCAGCGCCTGACTAAACTGCCAGCTCAGGACCTGTTCCAGAACCTGGCGCTTCAGCGCAAAGGGCGTCAGTTTAACCGGTACACTCATCAGAGAAGGACCTAAATGTACTAAGCGTGAACGCAGTTTATCCAACACGAGCTTTACTCCCTGTTTCAATAGTCCTGCTATTTTGCCATATCAAATAAACGACATAGCGGCATAAATCAACAATTCGATGCGAAATTGTTACCTCTTTATTGGTGTCACCAATACGACTTTAACTGCCTCAAATCAAAAATTGTCTCAGCAAGGTTAACTAAAATCCCTCTTCGTTAACATTTTTGCGTCCTCAGGCGCAACTTTCAGGATAAATTATGGAGCTGCTCTGCCCTGCCGGAAATCTCCCGGCGCTTAAGGCGGCCATCGAGAACGGCGCTGATGCTGTCTACATCGGGCTGAAAGATGATACCAACGCCCGTCATTTCGCCGGCCTTAATTTTACCGAGAAAAAATTGCAGGAAGCGGTGAGTTTCGTTCATCAACATCGCCGTAAGCTGCACATTGCGATTAACACTTTTGCCCATCCGGATGGGTATGTACGCTGGCAACGTGCCGTGGATATGGCGGCACAACTGGGTGCGGATGCCCTGATCCTCGCCGATCTCGCCATGCTTGAGTATGCCGCAGAGCGCTATCCCCATATTGAGCGCCATGTCTCCGTTCAGGCATCTGCGACTAACGAAGAGGCAATTAATTTCTACCATCGCAACTTTGACGTTGCGCGGGTCGTACTGCCACGTGTGCTGTCGATTCATCAGGTGAAGCAATTAGCCCGCGTCACCCCAGTTCCGTTAGAGGTATTTGCCTTCGGTAGTCTGTGCATTATGGCAGAAGGTCGTTGCTACTTATCTTCTTATCTGACAGGGGAATCGCCAAACACGGTGGGTGCCTGCTCCCCTGCTCGCTTTGTGCGCTGGCAACAGACCCCGCAGGGACTGGAGTCACGCTTAAACGAAGTACT
The DNA here is from genome assembly GCF_028069815.1 of Citrobacter sp. Awk 2. Taxonomy (NCBI): domain Bacteria; kingdom Pseudomonadati; phylum Pseudomonadota; class Gammaproteobacteria; order Enterobacterales; family Enterobacteriaceae; genus Citrobacter; species Citrobacter sp. Awk 2. The sequence continues at coordinate 63,019 of NZ_JANEWL010000003.1, read as the reverse complement.
GATCGACCGCTATCAGGACGGCGAAAACGCAGGTTACCCAACGCTGTGTAAAGGCCGCTATCTGGTCGATGGTGAACGCTACCATGCACTGGAAGAGCCAACCAGTCTGAACACACTGGAGCTGCTGCCCGACTTACTGGCCGCCAATATTGCGTCGGTCAAAATAGAGGGCCGTCAACGTAGCCCGGCCTATGTCAGCCAGGTCGCAAAAGTATGGCGTCAGGCGATCGACCGCTGCAAAGCCTCCCCGCAGAACTTCGTTCCACAGCCTGAATGGATGGAAACACTGGGCTCCATGTCCGAAGGCACGCAGACCACGCTTGGTGCGTATCACCGTAAATGGCAGTGAGAAAAGCAATGAAATATTCCTTAGGGCCCGTGCTTTACTACTGGCCGAAAGAGACGCTGGAAGATTTTTATCAGCAGGCCGCAACCAGCCAGGCCGACGTTATCTATCTGGGTGAAGCCGTGTGCAGCAAGCGCCGTGCTACGAAAGTGGGTGACTGGATCGATATGGCGAAATCACTCGCCGGCAGCGGCAAACAGGTGGTGCTCTCTACACTGGCGCTGGTGCAGGCCTCCTCTGAACTGGGAGAACTGAAGCGCTATGTGGAAAACGGCGACTTCCTGGTGGAAGCCAGCGACCTCGGTGTGGTTAACATGTGCGCCGAGCGCAAACTACCGTTTGTCGCAGGACATGCGCTCAACTGCTACAACGCGGTCACGCTGCGTATGCTGCTTAAACAGGGCATGGTGCGCTGGTGTATGCCTGTTGAACTGTCCCGTGACTGGTTGGTAAATCTGCTCAATCAGTGCGAGGAACTGGGTATTCGCAATCAGTTTGAAACCGAAGTCCTCAGCTACGGGCATCTGCCGCTGGCGTACTCTGCCCGCTGCTTTACCGCGCGTTCCGAAGATCGGCCAAAAGACGAATGTGAAACCTGCTGCATCAAATACCCCAACGGACGTGATGTTCTGTCGCAGGAAAATCAGCAGGTATTTGTCCTCAATGGGATCCAGACCATGAGCGGCTATGTCTACAATCTCGGCAACGAGCTAACATCAATGCAGGGGCTGGTTGATATTGTTCGTCTATCACCGTTGGGGACGGAAACAATCGCGGTGCTTGATGCTTTCCGCGCGAATGAAAACGGCAACGCCCCATTACCGCTTGCCGCCCACAGCGACTGCAACGGTTACTGGAAGCGACTGGCAGGTCTGGAGCTGCAGGCCTAGCCGGATGGCGGCAAAAGTGCCTTATCCGGCCTACAAAATAGTGCTCCCGTAGGTCCGATAAGCGCAGCGCCATCGGGGATTGTTTTTGCCGTCAGCCTCATAAGGCTCACTTTGTTAACAACATTCGCTAATCTTTAATGCAGTATTAAAAGATTAACCGGTAACAAAGTGAGCCGTTATGACTAACAAAACTATTCCGTTCTCGGTGCTGGATCTGGCGCCGATCCCTCAGGGTTCCTCCGCGCGAGAAGCCTTCTCCCATTCGCTCGAACTCGCACAGCTTGCTGAAAAACGCGGCTACCGCCGCTACTGGCTGGCAGAACATCACAACATGACCGGTATCGCCAGCGCCGCAACGTCAGTACTGATTGGCTATCTGGCTGCCCATACCACCACGCTGCATCTGGGTTCTGGCGGCGTGATGCTACCCAACCATTCGCCGCTGGTGATCGCTGAGCAGTTCGGCACGCTAAACACACTGTATCCGGGGCGGATTGATCTCGGGCTTGGCCGCGCGCCAGGGAGCGATCAACCCACAATGCGCGCCTTGCGTCGCCATATGAGCGGCGATGTCGACAACTTCCCACGTGATGTAGCAGAACTGGTGGACTGGTTTGACGCCCGCGATCCTAATCCTCACGTTCGCCCGGTTCCAGGCTACGGCGAGCAAATCCCGGTTTGGTTATTAGGTTCCAGCCTGTACAGCGCACAGCTGGCAGCACAGCTTGGCCTGCCATTTGCTTTCGCCTCGCATTTCGCACCAGATATGCTGCATCAGGCACTGCACTTGTACCGGACACAGTTCAAGCCTTCAGCACGCCTGGAAAAACCGTATGCAATGGTGTGTATCAATATCATTGCCGCTGACAGTAACCGCGATGCAGAGTTTCTTTTCACCTCAATGCAGCAGGCATTTGTGAAACTGCGCCGGGGCGAAACCGGCCAGTTACCGCCGCCGGTAGAGAATATGCATCAACTGTGGTCTGCTTCTGAACAGTACGGCGTTCAGCAGGCGCTGAGTATGTCGCTGGTCGGTGATAAAGCGAAAGTGCGGCACGGTCTCGACGCGATTTTGCGTGAAACCCAGGCCGATGAAATTATGGTTAACGGCCAGATCTTTGATCATCAGGCACGGCTGCATTCGTTTGATTTGGCGATGGATGTGAAGCAGGAATTGTTGGGGTAGTGCGTTGTTTTGCCCGGTGGCGCTTCGCTTACCGGGCCTACAGGATAAGTAGGCCGGATAAGGCGCAGCCGCCATCCGGCACAACAACATTACTGGTACACAGGCAACAGATTAAAGCTCGACAGAATGTGGATAACTGCGTTACCGATACCGAATACCAGAATCAGCGCAATCATCGGCTTGCCGCCCCAGACGCGGAATTTCGGGCTACCGAAACGCTCACGGGATTTACGTGCCAGCAGCGCTGGGACAATTGCAGCCCAGATGGTTGCTGCGAGTCCTGCATAACCAATGGCGTACAGGAAGCCGTTCGGCCACAGCAGCCCACCGACAATCGGCGGCAGGAAGGTCAGCAGCGCGGTTTTAAAACGTCCTATACCAGAGTCATCAAATTTGAACAGATCTGCCAGATAGTCGAACAGACCCAGCGTCACTCCGAGGAACGAACTCGCCACGGCAAAGTTGGAGAACACCACCAACAGCAGATCCAAACTACGACTGTTCAGCACGCCGCTCAACGCCTGGACCAGCACATCAATATTACCGCCCTGCTGTGCAATACCGATAAACTCTGGGCGTGGGATATTGCCCATCGTCCCCAGCAACCATACGGTATACAGCACCAGCGCCAGCAGCGTACCGTAGACCAGGCACTTAACGATGGTCTTCGGATCTTTACCGTAGTACTTCATCAGGCTCGGGACGTTACCGTGGTAGCCGAACGACGCCAGACAAAACGGCAGCGTCATCAACAGATACGGCGTATATGAAGCATTGCTCTGCGCCACGTTAAACAACGTGGTCGGCGTGACGTGCCCTAACAGGCTACCGAAAGTCAGGAAAAAGGTAATCACCTTCGCACCCAGCACAATCGCCGTCATGCGACTGACCGCTTTGGTGCTTAACCACACCACAAATGCTACCAGCAGAGCAAAGCCAAAACCTGCCGCACGCGCCGGAACGTTCAGCGACATCTCAGAGAAAGTGTGGTGCAGAATCGAACCACTCGCCGAGATATACGCGTAGGTCAGGATATAGAGAACGAAGGCGATCGAGATGCCGTTCACAACGTTCCAGCCTTTGCCCAGCAGATCTTTGGTGATGGTGTCGAAGCTCGAGCCAATGCGGTAATTGAGGTTAGCTTCGAGGATCATCAGCCCGGAGTGCAGCATGCAGAACCAGGTGAAGATCAGTGCCGCCATTGACCAGAAGAACCACGCCCCGGACATGACCACAGGCAGAGAAAACATCCCCGCGCCAATAATGGTGCCGCCGATGATCACCACGCCGCCAAGCAGCGAAGGTGATGTTTGGGTGGTGGTTAGTGTTGCCATTCAGCCATCTCTCCAGTCATTTGTATTGTGACTACATCTCAATGTGCTGCACTGTACCAGTACATGAGTACAAATGAAATAAAAAAAGCCCCAATCATTTCGATCAGGGCTGTATATATTACTTTACGCTTTTATACTCGTCATACTTCAAGTTGCATGTACGTTGGCTACGCTCATTCACCCCAGTCACATAGTTTTCTATGCTCCTGGGAACTCACTCTCTTGCCGCCTTCCTGCAACTCGAATTATTTAGAGTATAAGCTAAGAAGCTTATGCGTCACCGCCGAAACGACGACGACCAGCGGAGTCATCACGGCGCGGAGCAGAAGAATCATCACGACGCGGGCCACGGTTGCCTTCACGACGTTCGCCGCTGAAACGACGACCATCGCCACGACCGCCTTCACGACGTTCGCCGCTAAAGCCACGACCTTCACCACGACCGCCTTCACGACGCTCACCGCTGAAACGACCACCGCCACGACGCTCACCACCGGTGTGCGGTACTGCATCGCCAACCAGCTGCATGTTCATCGGCTTGTTCAGGATGCGAGTACGAGTAAAGTGTTGCAGCACGTCACCCGGCATACCTTTCGGCAGTTCGATGGTGGAGTGGGAAGCAAACAGCTTGATGTTACCGATATAACGGCTGCTGATATCACCTTCGTTAGCAATCGCGCCAACGATATGACGAACTTCAACACCGTCATCACGACCCACTTCAATACGATACAGCTGCATATCGCCAACGTCACGACGTTCACGACGCGGACGGTCTTCACCACCACGGTCATTGCGGTCACGCGGGCCACGATCGTTGCGGTCGCGCGGACCACGGTCATCACGGTCGCGGAATTCGCGTTTCGGACGCATCGGCGCATCTGGCGGCAGGATCAGCGGACGTTCGCCCTGAGCCATTTTCAGCAGTGCTGCGGCCAGTGTTTCGATATCCAGCTCTTCTTCCGGCTGCATTTTCGCCAGCAGAGCGCGGTACTGATCCAGATCGCTGCTTTCCAGCTGCTGCTGTACTTTCGCGGCGAATTTTTCCAGACGGCGTTTGCCCAGCAGGTCTGCATTCGGCAGCTCGACTTCCGGAATGGTCAGCTTCATGGTGCGTTCGATGTTACGCAGCAGACGACGCTCGCGGTTCTCAACGAACAGCAGCGCACGGCCAGCACGACCCGCACGACCGGTACGACCGATACGGTGAACGTAAGACTCAGAGTCCATCGGGATGTCGTAGTTAACAACCAGGCTGATACGCTCAACGTCCAGGCCACGGGCCGCAACGTCGGTTGCAATCAGAATATCCAGACGACCATCTTTCAGACGCTCCAGAGTCTGCTCACGCAGGGACTGGTTCATGTCGCCGTTCAGTGCAGCGCTGCTATAACCGCTACGCTCCAGCGCTTCTGCCACTTCCAGGGTCGCATTTTTGGTACGAACGAAGATAATCGCCGCATCAAAGTCTTCTGCTTCCAGGAAACGCACCAGCGCTTCATTTTTACGCATGCCCCATACAGTCCAGTAGCTCTGGCTGATGTCAGGACGTGTAGTAACGCTGGACTGAATACGGACTTCCTGCGGCTCTTTCATAAAGCGGCGGGTAATACGACGAATCGCTTCCGGCATGGTAGCAGAGAACAGAGCAGTCTGATGACCTTCCGGGATCTGCGCCATAATCGTTTCGACGTCTTCGATGAAGCCCATACGCAGCATTTCATCAGCTTCGTCCAGTACCAGACCGCTCAGTTTGGAGAGGTCCAGAGTACCGCGCTTCAGGTGATCCAGCAGACGGCCCGGCGTACCGACGACGATCTGTGGTCCCTGACGCAGGGCACGTAATTGCACGTCATAACGCTGGCCGCCGTACAGGGCAACCACGTTCACGCCGCGCATGTGTTTAGAGAAATCCGTCATGGCTTCTGCAACCTGAACCGCCAGTTCGCGGGTCGGTGCCAGCACCAGAATCTGAGGTGCCTTCAGCTCAGGATCAAGATTGTTGAGCAGCGGTAAGGAGAACGCTGCAGTTTTGCCGCTACCTGTCTGGGCCATACCCAGAACATCGCGACCGCCCAGCAGATGCGGAATGCACTCTGCCTGGATTGGAGATGGTTTTTCGTAACCCAGATCGTTAAGGGCTTCAAGGATAGGAGCCTTCAGGCCCAGATCTGCAAAAGTGGTTTCGAATTCAGCCATGTAGTACGTGTGCCTCAAAATTAATGGCGGCCAGTCTACATAACTCATCATGAAATTGATCTGCAATTTTCATTGAAAAGTGTGAACCGGCTCAAAGTAGGTGTATTAACGAACAACAACGCCCTCACCCGTGAAGGTGATGGCAATCAAAAAGATTACGGGCTGATGTGTACGTCAGCTATTGCTGGTCCGATTCTGCCAGGTCATCTTGGTCCTGGCCCAGGAGCGATAATTCCAACAATGCGTATCGGTGCTCAACAAAGTTATGAACGTTGTTAGCCACCGCCAGTTTGAACAATGCCGTAGCGTTGTCCAAATCCCCCAGACTTAGGTAGTACTTACCTAAATAGAAGTTGGTTTCACTGAGATGCTCAGCGAGCGAGGTGTTATCCGTTGCGTCCGCCTTCAGGCGTTCCATCAGCGTTGCTTCGCTAATGTTGCCCAGGTAGAACTCGACAATGTTCCATCCCCATTGCTCTTTATCCGATTTTTCGAAACGTTGCTTTAACGCTTCTTTAGCCTGCTTCTCATCGAGCTTCTGCTCGGCGAGATAAAGCCACAGACTGCGGAAAGGATCATTGGGATCGTCTTGATAAAACGCCAGCAGATCATCTTGCGCTAACTTGTCACGACCGCCGTAATACAATGCGATACCGCGATTCAAGTGCGCGTAGTTGTAAGTTGGATCAAGCTCAAGTACAGAATCAAACGCTTCATAGGCAGCATCAAAATTGCCTGCCTGCGTTAAATATATACCTAAGTAATTGAATACTTCAGGCATATCTGGTCGGATAGCCAGCGCTTGTGAAAAATCATTTCGCGCCAGTGCCCTCAGACCGAGACTATCATACAACACTCCGCGCTCATATAAAAGCTGTGCGCGTTCGTCATCGGTTAAAGCCCGACTGGCAAGAATTTGTTCCATACGTGCCAGAATCACTTCCTGCTGCAAAGTCGGTTGCAGTGGTACTGCGAGGACTTCACTCTTACGCCAGGCGGAATTACTGCATCCAGCCAGCGTGAGTGCTGTCGCAACGAAACACCAGCGCAAAAAAGGCTTCATTTCCCACTCCCGAAGACAACGATTGAATGAACGTCCAGGTTCCCCGGTTGCTAACAAGGCATCCTGCCGGGTTAAAGGCCCCCCGCTCTCACGGAGGGCAATGGCAACCTTACTCGCCCTGGCTTGCCGGAGCTTCCGGTTCGCCTGCAGGCTGAGACTGCTCAGTTGCTTCTTTAATGCTCAGACGTACACGGCCCTGGCGATCAACTTCCAGAACTTTGACCGGTACTTCCTGGCCCATCTGCAGGTAATCAGTCACTTTCTCAACGCGCTTGTCAGCGATCTGAGAGATGTGCACCAGACCTTCTTTACCGCCACCGATGGCAACGAATGCGCCAAAGTCAACGATACGGGTCACTTTACCGTTGTAGATACGACCTACTTCGATTTCAGCGGTGATTTCTTCGATGCGACGAATAGCGTATTTCGCTTTCTCGCCGTCAGTCGCAGCAATCTTCACAGTACCATCATCTTCGATTTCAATGGTGGTGCCGGTTTCTTCGGTCAGGGCACGGATAACAGAACCGCCTTTACCGATAACGTCTTTGATCTTGTCCGGGCTGATCTTAATGGTATGGATACGCGGAGCAAATTCAGAGATATCGCCGCGCGGCGCGTTGATCGCCTGTTCCATCACACCCAGGATGTGCAGACGTGCACCTTTAGCCTGGTTCAAAGCGACCTGCATGATCTCTTTGGTGATACCTTCAATTTTGATATCCATCTGCAGTGCAGAGATACCGTCGCGGGAACCCGCCACTTTGAAGTCCATATCGCCGAGGTGGTCTTCGTCGCCCAGGATGTCAGACAGAACAACAAAGTTGTCGCCTTCCTTCACCAGACCCATCGCGATACCCGCAACGGCTGCTTTGATCGGCACGCCTGCGTCCATCAGCGCCAGGGAAGCACCACATACGGAAGCCATGGAAGAAGAACCGTTAGATTCAGTAATTTCAGAAACGACACGAACGGTGTACGGGAATTTATCCAGTTCCGGCATCACTGCCAGTACGCCACGTTTCGCCAGGCGACCGTGACCAATCTCACGACGCTTCGGAGAACCGACCATACCGGTTTCGCCTACACAGTACGGAGGGAAGTTGTAGTGGAACAGGAAGTTGTCGGTACGCTCGCCCATCAGTTCGTCGAGGTTCTGCGCATCACGGGTAGTACCCAGCGTTGCGGTAACCAGCGCCTGAGTTTCACCACGGGTGAACAGTGCGGAACCGTGAGTACGCGGCAGCACGCCAGTACGCACGTCCAGACCACGGATCATGTCTTTTTCGCGGCCATCGATACGCGGCTCGCCGGCCAGTACGCGGCTACGAACAACGTTTTTCTCGATAGCGTGCAGGATTTCACCCAGCTCGTTAGCGTCCAGGGTTTCATCTTCTGCAGTAAGCTGCGCGATGGTTTCAGATTTGATCACGTCAACCTGAGCATAACGCTCTTGTTTGTCAGTGATACGGTAAGCATCGCTCAGGCGCGCTTCTGCCAGTGCAGCAACGCGCGCGTTCAGCGCTTCGTTAACCGCTTCTGGCTGCCAGTCCCAACGTGGTTTGCCCGCTTCTTTAGCCAGCTCGTTGATGGCCTGGATAACAACCTGCTGCTGTTCGTGACCGAACACCACAGCACCCAGCATCTGGTCTTCACTCAGCAGTTCAGCTTCAGATTCAACCATCAGTACGGCAGCTTCGGTACCGGCAACAACCAGATCCAGTTTACTTTCTTTCAGCTCGTCCTGAGTCGGGTTCAGTACATACTGGTCATTGATATAACCAACACGCGCAGCACCGATCGGGCCGTTGAACGGAATACCAGACAGAGACAGCGCAGCGGATGCACCAATCATCGCCACGATATCCGGGTTAACCTGTGGGTTAACGGAAACGACGGTTGCGATAACCTGAACTTCGTTAACGAAGCCTTCCGGGAACAGCGGACGAACCGGGCGGTCAATCAGACGCGCGATCAGGGTTTCGCCTTCGCTTGGACGGCCTTCACGGCGGAAGAAGCTACCTGGGATACGACCAGCAGCGTAGGTACGCTCCTGATAGTTAACGGTCAGCGGGAAAAAGTCCTGGCCTGGTTTCGCTTTTTTCTGGCCAACAACGGTAACGAATACCGCAGTGTCATCCATGCTAACCATAACAGCGGCAGTCGCCTGACGCGCCATCATGCCGGTTTCCAGCGTAACGGTATGCTGACCGTACTGGAATTTACGAACGATCGGATTAAGCAAAATAATATCCTTTCTCTATTTTTTTGACGGCACATTTATGTGCCATCGTTAATACCCGATCTTCTGCGCATCCTCGCGACTAATGACAACCCTAACCCATGCGTATTGGGTAAAGCCTCTCATTAGCCGCGCGAACCTCTGCAACGGAAGATCATTCATAGCAACAATACATTAGTTTCCAGCGAATTGCTGCCATCTGCTGGAAAAAAGGGGCCATGAAGGCCCCCTCTTTCTGAAACTCGAAAGAATTAGCGACGCAGACCCAGACGCTCGATCAGCGCGGTGTAGCGTGCAACATCTTTACGTTTCAGGTAGTCGAGCAGTTTACGACGCTGAGAAACCATGCGCAGCAGACCACGACGGCTGTGGTGATCTTTTTTGTGCTCTGCAAAGTGGCCCTGCAGGTGGTTAATCTGTGCAGTCAACAGAGCAACCTGAACATCGGTAGAACCGGTGTCGTTTGCATCACGACCGAACTCAGAAACGATTTTAGCTGTAGCTTCAGTACTTAGAGACATTTTAAAACTCCAAAGTATTAAGAATGAAAGGATGCCGATCTCTAATTCAGCAATCCCAGTGTATACACTTTATCTTTCAAACTGACTCTGCGTTGGCTGCGTCCGCTCACTTCAGTCACCTACTTGAGTAAGCCCCTGAGGATTCCCAGACTTGCCGCCTTGATGCAGCTCGAAGGATATTGTGTACACGCCGCGCGAACTGTTAAATAATTAACGCGACGTTAAGCGGCAGTATTCTACTCGCAGCGCCTTCTTATCGCAAGACAGAGAGCGCTATGCAGGATATTCAACCACCAGTCGACGGGGGGCAACCCGACCTTCGTCATCCATTTCCCCCATGCCGATAAATTTACCGTCATCGCCTTCTGTCACACGCACCAGCCCTTCCAGTGGAGTGCCTGTCGTACGAACCGGATTACCATTTTTAAAGTAAACCGACGATGTTAAAGGCAGATTAACCACTGGATAATCCGATGCCGGACTGTCCATTGGCATCAGCAATGGATCAAGCAACTGCGCTGACGGAATGTTCTGTTGTTCAGCTTGTTCTACCAGCTCACGCAAATGTTCCAGCGTGACCATACGGTCAACCGGGTATTTGCTGACCGTCAGACGGCGCAGATACGTTACGTGTGCACCGCATCCCAGCTTCTCACCCAGATCGTCAATAATAGTACGAATATAGGTGCCTTTGGAGCAGTGAACTTCCAGCTCCAGTTCATTCCCTTCGTGGCGAATAAACAGCAGTTCATAAACGGTAATTGGGCGCGCTTCACGCGGCACCTCGATGCCTTGACGAGCATATTCGTACAGCTTCTTGCCCTGATATTTCAGCGCCGAGTACATCGATGGAATTTGCTCGATATCCCCGCGGAAAGTCTCCAGCGCACTCGCAAGCTGTTCCTCAGTAAAAGTCACCGGACGTTCCTGCACGATTTGGCCATCAGCATCAGAGGTATCCGTACGCTGACCCAGGCGGGCAATCACACGATAACGTTTGTCAGAGTCCAGCAGGTACTGTGAAAACTTAGTCGCTTCACCGAGGCAGATAGGCAGCATGCCTGTCGCCAGCGGATCCAACGCGCCAGTATGACCGGCACGGTTGGCATTGTAGATGCGCTTTACTTTTTGCAGTACGTCATTGCTGGACATGCCCTGAGGTTTGTCCAGCAGCAAAACACCATGAATGTCGCGACCACGACGACGAGGACGACTCATCAGTCCTCCTTGCTGTCGTCCGCTGGGTTCACACGACGTTCATCGTCATGCTTCACCACGCTGGTCACCAGGTTGGACATGCGCATCCCTTCGACCAGTGAGTTGTCGTAGAAGAAGGTCAGCTCAGGCACGATACGCAGGCGCATCGCTTTCCCCAGAAGAGAGCGGATGAAGCCAGAAGCTTCCTGCAGTGCCTTAATACCATTTTTAACGGCCGCTTCGTCCTGGTCGTTCAGGAACGTCACGAACACTTTGGCATAGGCCAGGTCACGGGACATCTCAACGCCCGATACGGTGGTCATCATACCAACACGCGGGTCTTTGATTTCGCGTTGCAGGATGAGCGCGATCTCTTTCTGCATCTCTTGCGCTACACGCTGCGGGCGACCAAATTCTTTCGCCATAATAAATTCTCCAGACAAAAAAGGGGCATTCAGCCCCTTTTGAAAATAATTCGGTGATTAGGCTGTAGGCCTGATAAGCGTAGCGCCATCAGGCATTACATTGCCGGATGTCGGCGTAAACGCCTTATCCGGCCTACACCCGAACAACCTTAAGCAATTGTACGTTTGATCTCGATGATCTCGAACACTTCGATCATATCGCCAACGCGAACGTCGTTGTAGTTCTTAACGCCGATACCACATTCCATGCCGTTACGGACTTCGTTGACGTCATCTTTGAAGCGGCGCAGGGATTCCAGCTCACCTTCATAGATAACCACGTTGTCGCGCAGAACGCGGATTGGGTTGTGACGCTTAATCGTACCTTCGGTAACCATACAGCCTGCGATGGCACCGAATTTCGGTGATTTGAACACATCACGAACTTCAGCCAGACCGATGATCTGCTGTTTCAGTTCCGGAGACAGCATGCCGCTCATCGCCGCTTTCACTTCGTCGATCAGATGGTAGATGACGGAGTAGTAACGCAGATCCAGGCTTTCAGATTCGATCACTTTACGTGCAGAAGCATCAGCACGGACGTTGAAGCCAACCAGAATCGCGTTGGATGCCGCAGCCAGCGTCGCGTCGGTTTCGGTGATACCACCCACGCCAGAACCGATGATCTTCACTTTGACTTCGTCGGTAGACAGTTTCAGTAAAGAGTCGGAGATCGCTTCTACAGAACCCTGAACGTCAGCCTTCAGTACGATGTTCACTTCGTGAACTTCGCCTTCGGTCATGTTAGCGAACATGTTCTCGAGTTTAGATTTCTGCTGACGGGCCAGTTTAACTTCACGGAATTTGCCCTGACGATACAGCGCAACTTCACGTGCTTTCTTCTCGTCACGAACGACGGTCACTTCATCACCTGCAGCCGGAACACCGGACAGACCCAGGATTTCCACCGGAATGGACGGACCTGCTTCCAGCACTTCCTGGCCCAGTTCGTTACGCATCGCACGAACGCGACCGTATTCGAAGCCACACAGTACGATATCGCCTTTGTTCAGGGTACCCTCGCGAACCAGGACAGTAGCAACCGGACCACGTCCTTTATCCAGGAAGGATTCGATAACCGCACCGCTCGCCATACCTTTACGTACGGCTTTCAGCTCCAGAACCTCGGCCTGCAGCAGGATAGCATCCAGCAGCTCGTCGATACCGGTACCGGCTTTTGCAGAAACGTGAACGAACTGGCTCTCGCCGCCCCACTCTTCCGGCATGATGCCATACTGGGACAGTTCATTTTTAACGCGATCTGGGTCTGCTTCTGGTTTATCGATCTTGTTCACTGCAACCACTACTGGCACACCTGCCGCTTTCGCGTGCTGGATAGCTTCGATGGTCTGCGGCATCACGCCGTCGTCTGCAGCAACAACCAGAACAACGATATCCGTTGCCTGAGCACCACGAGCACGCATAGAGGTAAATGCGGCGTGCCCCGGGGTATCCAGGAAGGTGATCATACCGTTACCTGTTTCAACGTGATACGCACCGATGTGCTGAGTAATGCCGCCTGCTTCGCCTGAGGCCACTTTCGTAGAACGAATGTAATCCAGCAAAGACGTTTTACCGTGGTCAACGTGACCCATGATGGTCACTACCGGTGCACGCGGTTCAGCCGCCGCACCAGTGTCACGGTCGCTCATTACCGCTTCTTCCAGTTCGTTTTCACGACGCAGGATAACTTTGTGGCCCATCTCTTCGGCAACCAGCTGTGCAGTTTCCTGGTCGATAACCTGGTTGATGGTCGCCATGGCACCCAGTTTCATCATCGCTTTGATGACCTGAGAACCTTTAACTGCCATCTTGTTCGCCAGATCGCCAACGGTGATGGTTTCGCCGATCACAACGTCACGGTTAACGGCCTGAGCCGGCTTCTGGAAGCCCTGCTGCAGCGCGGAACCTTTACGCTGTTTACCGCCTTTGCCGCCACGAACCGCTGCACGCGCTTCTTCACGGTCAGCTTTAGATTCGGCGTGTTTATTGCCTTTCTTCGCCGGACGCGCAGCTTTCGCACTGCGAGTACGACCACGACCGCCTTCAACTTCACGATCGTTTTCGTCTTCTGCCTGGCGAGCGTGTTGAGAGGTGGTGACGTGATAATCGCTGGTATCTTCAACAGGTTCAGCGTTATTCACACCATTCTTCTCGTTTTCTTCTGCCATACGACGGGCTTCTTCAGCCACACGGCGCGCTTCTTCTTCAAGCTTGCGACGTGCTTCTTCTTCCGCTTTACGCTTCAGTTCTGCGGCTTCGTTTTCACGGCGGGCTTTTTCGGCCTGGGCGGTTTTTGTCATATCGTCGGTCTGTTGATTGCTCACTTTGTCTTTTTCCGCAGCTTCACGTTTCGCTTTATCAGCGGCTTCACGTTTAGCTTGTTCTGCGGCCTCACGTTCGGCTTTTTGTTGCGCCTCGCGTTTGGCAGCTTCTTCTGCCTCACGACGGGCTTGCTCTTCCGCTTCACGCTGCGCCTGCTCTTCCGCGGCAAGGCGTTCAGCCTCTTGCGGATCGCGTTTCACAAAGGTGCGTGTCTTGCGGACTTCGATTTGTACCGATTTACTTTTTCCACCGGTACCTGGAATATTGAGAGTACTGCGCGTTTTACGCTGCAATGTCAACTTATCCGGCGCTGAGCCATTTTCACGGTTCAGGTGCGCCAGCAAGGTTTGTTTCTCTTGTGCGGACACAGAGTCATCAGCAGACTTAGGGATACCTGCATCAGCAAATTGCTGTACCAGGCGCTCCACGGAAGTCTGTATCTCTGCAGCCAGCGTTTTTACGGTTACATCTGTCATACTGTTCCTTCCTGCTACAGTTTATTACGCTTCGTCGCCGAACCAGCAAATATTACGGGCAGCCATAATCAGCTCACCGGCTTTCTCGTCGGTCAACCCTTCGATATCAGCCAGATCATCAATGCCCTGTTCAGCGAGATCTTCCAGCGTACAAACACCACGGGCAGCCAGTTTGAAGGCCATATCACGATCCAATCCTTCCAGATTCAGCAGATCGTCAGCCGGTTTGTTATCACCGAGGCTTTCTTCCTGGGCCAGTGCCAGAGTGGTCAGTGCGTTTTTAGCACGCTCGCGCAGCGCTTCAACGGTCTGTTCATCAAGGCCGTCAATTTCCAGCAGTTCTTTCATTGGCACGTAGGCCAGTTCTTCCAGCGTCGCAAAACCTTCTTCCACCAGAACTGTCGCGAAATCTTCATCGATATCGAGATATTTGGTGAAGGTATCGATGGCCGCATGTGCTTCAGCCTGATGCTTAGCCTGCAGATCATCAACGGTCATGACGTTGAGTTCCCAACCGCTCAGTTGTGAAGCCAGGCGGACGTTCTGACCATTACGTCCAATCGCCTGAGCCAGGTTACCGGCTTCAACCGCAATATCCATGGTGTGTTTGTCTTCATCCACCACGATAGAAGCGACGTCTGCTGGCGCCATTGCGTTGATCACGAACTGCGCCGGGTTATCATCCCACAGGACAATATCAATACGCTCGCCGCCCAGTTCGGTAGAAACTGCCTGAACACGCGCACCGCGCATACCAACACAGGCACCGACCGGATCGATACGCTTGTCGTTGGTCTTAACGGCGATTTTCGCACGAGAACCCGGATCGCGAGCCGCCGCTTTAATTTCAATCACTTCTTCGCCAATTTCTGGCACTTCAATGCGGAACAGTTCGATCAGCATTTCCGGCTTGGAACGCGTCACAAACAGCTGCGCACCACGCGCTTCCGGGCGCACAGAGTACAGAACACCACGAATACGGTCGCCAGGACGGAAGTTTTCACGCGGCAGCATGTCTTCACGCAGGATCACAGCTTCAGCATTGCTGCCCAGATCCAGGGAAATGTTGTCACGGTTGACTTTCTTCACCACGCCAGTGACGATTTCGCCTTCGTGTTCACGGAATTGATCGACAACCATCGCACGTTCAGCTTCACGTACTTTCTGTACGATAACCTGTTTCGCGGTCTGAGTAGTGATACGGTCAAAGGTGACAGATTCGATCTGATCTTCAACGTATTCACCAACGTTCAGACTTTCGTCTTCAAAGCGCGCTGCTTCCAGCGTAATTTCTTTAGTTGGCTGAGTGACTTCTTCTACGATAACCCAACGACGGAAGGTATCGAAATCACCGCTTTTACGATCGATCTCTACGCGGACATCGATCTCTTGTTCATATTTTTTCTTTGTTGCTGTAGCCAGCGCACTTTCCAGCGCTTCAAAAATTTTCTCGCGTGGCAGCGCTTTCTCGTTGGATACGGCTTCAACAACAGCCAAAATTTCTTTGTTCATCGCGGGCTTTTCACCTCAATCCAGACTGTTAAAAGTGGGGAACCAGGTTCGCCTTCTGGATATTACTCAGCGCGAACACTTCATCTTTACCTTCGACTGTGACCGTGATCATCTCACCGTCCACCGCTTTGATAACGCCCTGCCATTTACGACGGTTTTGTACCGCCATACGAAGAACCAGCGTGACTTCTTCACCCAGGAAACGCACGTAGTGTTCAGCCGTGAACAGAGGACGGTCGAGACCCGGAGAGGAGACTTCCAGGTTGTAGGCAACAGTGATTGGGTCTTCGACATCCATCACCGCGCTTACCTGATGGCTCACATCAGCACAATCATCAACATTGATGCCATCTTCACTATCAATATAGATGCGCAGTGTGGATGTGCGACCGCGAATAAATTCGATGCCGACCAGCTCGTACCCCAAGGCTTCAACTGGCGCTGTAATCATCTCTGTTAATTTTTGCTCTAATGTGGACAAGCCCACCCCCAAGACATAAAAAAAGGGCCTAAAGCCCAGTTATTCTGTAGTCAGATAACAAAAAACCCCGATAAATCGGGGCTTTAGATAACTGAACCCTATAACCGCACCTGCGGTTCGGAGAACCTTCCGAAAGAATTTTTTTCAAATCCAGCTACGAAGGCCTAAGTCTTCACAGTATATTTGAAAAAGAACTCTAAGGGAAAGTGGTTGCGGGGGCCGGATTTGAACCGACGACCTTCGGGTTATGAGCCCGACGAGCTACCAGGCTGCTCCACCCCGCGCCTGAAACGTGGCAAATTTTACTCGTTTTGGGTAAAAAATGCAAATACTGCTGGGATTTGGTACCGAGGACGGGACGTAAAATCTGCGCACAGTATATTGATCCTCTATACGTTATGTCAACCTTGTTACTACTATGCAAATGAATGAATGCTAACCAGCACAAATACGACGGAAGACAGGAAAGATAAATCAGCCATCTACAGCGTTATTTAACGAAATTATCACTAAACTCTTCCTGTCATCCTTAAAAGATGATTAAATGAAAACTCATTTATTTTGCATAAAAATGCAATAAACATAAAAAACCGACCTCTTCACCAGTCTATCAAGCAGGGTTTTATTTTATGACGACGATTCTCAAGCATCTCCCGGTAGGTCAACGTATTGGTATCGCTTTTTCCGGCGGCCTGGACACCAGTGCAGCACTGCTGTGGATGCGACAAAAAGGGGCTGTCCCATATGCATATACTGCGAATTTGGGCCAGCCGGATGAGGATGACTATGACGCTATTCCTCGCCGTGCAATGGAATATGGTGCTGAGAATGCTCGCCTGGTTGATTGCCGCAAGCAGTTGGTTGCCGAAGGGATCGCCGCTATTCAGTGTGGTGCGTTCCACAACACCACCGGCGGACTGACCTATTTCAATACCACCCCACTGGGCCGCGCAGTGACAGGCACTATGTTGGTTGCCGCCATGAAAGAAGATGGCGTAAACATTTGGGGTGACGGTAGTACCTATAAAGGTAACGATATTGAACGTTTCTATCGTTATGGCCTGCTAACCAACGCCGAATTGCAGATTTACAAACCCTGGCTGGATACCGATTTTATCGACGAACTCGGTGGTCGCCATGAGATGTCCGAATTTATGATCGCCTGCGGCTTCGACTACAAGATGTCTGTCGAAAAGGCGTATTCCACTGACTCCAATATGCTCGGCGCGACTCACGAAGCAAAAGATCTGGAATTCCTGAACTCCAGCGTCAAAATCGTTAACCCGATTATGGGCGTTAAGTTCTGGGATGAGAGCGTGAAGATCCCGGCTGAAGAAGTGACCGTACGCTTTGAACAAGGCCATCCGGTTGCGCTGAACGGTAAGACCTTCAGTGACGATGTTGAAATGATGCTGGAAGCCAACCGTATCGGCGGTCGTCATGGTCTGGGTATGAGTGACCAGATTGAAAACCGTATCATTGAAGCAAAAAGCCGCGGTATCTATGAAGCTCCGGGGATGGCACTTCTGCACATCGCTTACGAACGTCTACTGACCGGTATTCATAATGAAGACACCATTGAGCAATATCATTCTCATGGCCGTCAGCTGGGCAAACTGCTGTACCAGGGCCGCTGGTTCGATTCGCAGGCACTGATGCTGCGTGATGGTCTGCAACGTTGGGTCGCCAGCCAGATTACCGGTGAAGTGACGCTGGAGCTGCGCCGCGGCAACGACTACTCCATTCTCAATACCGTGTCCGACAACCTGACCTATAAGGCTGAGCGTCTGACCATGGAGAAAGGCGAGTCAGTATTCTCACCTGACGATCGTATCGGCCAGTTGACCATGCGTAATCTGGATATCACAGATACCCGCGAGAAGCTGTTCGGCTACGCGAAAGCCGGTCTGTTGACCGCCTCTTCAGCGACCGGCCTGCCGCAGGTTGAGAATTTGGAAAACAAGGCGAAGTAAACATTCATCATTTTAAGGCCGCGAAAGCGGCCTTTTTTATGCGCAGAATATAGGGATGCTCTGTAGGCCTGATAAACGTAGCTCAATCTGGCGTTGTAATAATGTCGGATGGCGGCGTAAACGCCTTATCCGACCTACAGACAACCATAAATAACAGACGAAAAAAAAGACGCTTTGCAGCGTCTTTTCTTTGGAATATTGGTACTGAGGATGGGACTCGAACCCACAAGCCCGTTAGGGCACTACCACCTCAAGGTAGCGTGTCTACCAATTCCACCACCTCAGCACAGATACAACTATTAATGTGGGATATCGCTGGTCGGCTGAGCCGGAGCAGCTGGCTGAGTTTGCTCGGTTTTCGCCGGTGCACTCAGATTTTCCCACTCACTTCCTTTATTGGTCTTATTGCTGTTCATGTTACCCAGCACCAGACTGATAATGAAGAACAGAGTCCCTAACACAGCTGTCATACGGGTCATGAAGTTACCAGAACCACTTGAACCAAACAGTGTACCAGAAGCGCCTGCGCCAAAAGAGGCTCCCATATCAGCGCCTTTACCTTGCTGCAGCATGATCAAGCCAACAAGGCCAATTGCTACAATAAGGAAAACTACCAAAAGAGCTTCGTGCATAATCAACCTGTTCCTTGCGGAGTTGCCGCGTACCAATGCTTCGACCAATAAAGCGGGAATTTCAACTGTTTCCCACTGAAGCGGGTGTGAATACTAACCAAAGCGAATAACCTTCGCAAGGGCAATTTGTTAGCATTGTATCAAGTGCGGAAAAAATCGCCACATCAATCAAAAACGCAGCAACTTATCCCAGCATCGCTGCATTACTGACCGCTGATCGTCAAGGTTTGCCCAAACAACAATAGGGATTTCACAAATCAGATCCGAATTTTCTGGCCAACAGTGAATGATTTCCTGATTTACCAACTCCTCAGCCACCATTGATTCGGGTAACCATGCCATTCCCATATGGCGCAGTACCATTTCTCGTATTGTTTCGCTTAGCCCAGTCTCAAATACTTTTTTCAACCGTGGGCGCACTCGTTGTTCTGCCGGATCAATAATACGTCTGACAAAGGTGTAGTCGCTGTAGCATAACCAGGGGATCGGGGTATGCGGATCATCCAGTCTGTCTGCGAGTTGCGCAGAAATCACCGGGATAAAACGCTCATATCGCCATAAAGAACGCTTCAGCCCTCCGGCAATCTCCAGCCCCGGTTGTGAAGAGGGTAAATCGTACGTCACCAGCATATCAATTTGCCGGTTTATCAGGGCATTAAAGTGATTATCAATCCCCTGAATGCTGGCATTTACCGTGAAGTTTAATTGCGGTTCACTCTGGCGCAGATAGTTGATCATATCAGGCAGGATATTGACTGACAGCGTATGCAGACTCACCATCACCAACGTATTGTCCGTCGCTGGCATCATCGCACACAGGTCATGGCGCGCCTCCGTGAGTGTGCTGAGGACTTGCCGGGCATAAGGTTCAAAACGTTCGCCATAACAGGTTAGCGTAACGGGCGTCGTGGTGCGGTCAAACAACGGGACCCCCAACATCTCTTCCAGCGCCTTTATACGTCGGCTTAACGCGGGCTGGGTGATATGCCGCTGTATCGCTGCCTGAGAGTAATTCCCATACTGACTCAACGCCAGAAAATCTTCTAACCACTTCGAATCCACGTCTCATTCCCCATCATGCCATAACCGTATCCACCGATAACAAATCGGCAATAGTCACAGTTATAGTAATGGCTTTAATGTGGACATCATAACAACAATATTCCGTTTCACCTGCCGACTCTCACCCTCGACGTTTGACAGGACCGATATGTTTACTTTACTGACCAATGCCCGCGTATTTTCCCCAGAGGATTTAGGCCTCTGCTCCCTGCTCATACATGCCGATCGCATTGTGGCTGTTGAAAAAGATATTGCACTCTTTGATGGCGTCAAAGAAGTCATCGATTGCCGCGGTAAGTGGGTAATTCCCGGAATTATCGATCAGCATGTCCATCTTACCGGCGGCGGCGGTGAAGCCGGCTTTGCCAGCCGGACGCCAGCCGTCAAACTGCGCGATCTGATTCAGGCTGGTATTACGACGGTCGTCGGCGTGCTGGGCACTGATGCGATATCCCGCTCCCCGAAAGATCTGTACGCCAAAATGCAGTCTCTCAACCTGGAGGGCCTGCGTGCGTATATGCATACCGGAGCCTACGCGGTACCCAGCCCGACAATTACACAATCTATTCGCGATGATATGGCATTTATCCCGGCAATCCTGGGTGTCAAAATCGCACTCGCCGATCACCGTGGCTCCTACCCCTCTTTCCAGGAGTTATTAAGAATAATCAGTGACATCCGCGTATCCTCACTTCTGGCCGGAAAAAAAGGGCTGCTGCACGTACACCTGGGCAATCTACCGGAAGGGATGTCACAGCTGATGGAACTGTGTGATGCCGGTATTCCGATTCACCACATTTCGCCGACGCATGTTGCGAGGACAGAGGCATTGTTCGAACAGGCTATCGCTTTCGCACATCGCGGTGGCCATATCGACGTAACATCTGGCGGCAGCCGATTTATGCCCCAGGAACAAGCGATTCTCCACGCGCTGGAATCACAGGTTCCTGCAGATCGCATCACCATTAGTTCTGATGGTAATGGCAGCGTGCCGCGCTTTAATGCGCAAGGCATCGTAGAAGGATTAAGCGCCGCGCCGGTAGCCGGCAACCTCAACCTGTTGCCTCGCCTGATTGATGTCGGTATTCCAGTGCCTCAGGCGATCGCGATGTTGACGGCGAACGTTGCACGCTCACTGGGTATTTCTGGCGGCGTACTTTGCGCAGGAGAACGTGCTGATATTTGCGTGCTCAATGACGACCTCTCCCTGGCCCACTTGTTTGCCGCCGGAAAACCGTTGCTGCGTGATGGTGAGTGTCTGGTCACCGGCAACTTTGAGTGAGGAGTTGAGAATGTCATTATTACTGGCGCTGGTCGCCATTATTTTTGCCGGGCGTCTGATCCTGAAAAAGTATCACCCTCAGTCGGTGTTGCTCTTAACCGGGATCGTACTCCTGCTTATCGCGCATTTTAGCGGGATGGCTACTCTCAGTAGCCTGGTAAAAAAAAGCACCGGATTTGGTCCCTTTGACGCCTTTGAGTTTATTCGCGATACCCTGAGCGTGCGTCTTGGCGGTCTTGGACTACAAATCATGCTGATAGGTGGCTTTGCCACCTATATGTCGGCTATTGGCGCAAGTCAGGTGCTGGTGCGCGTCACATCCCGCCCCTTGCAACGTCTGAACTCCCCTTATCTACTGCTCGGGCTGGCCCTGCTGCTGGGCCAATTTCTGTCGCTGTTTATCAGTAGCGCCACCGGACTGGGTCTGCTTTTGATGGCAACACTTTACCCCCTGCTGACCCGTCTTGGCTGCAGCCGCGCCGCCGTCGCTGCGGTTATCGCCAGTACCTGTGCCGTTGAATTTGGCCCGGGCTCCGGGAACTCGGTTCTCGCCGCCAAAACGGCAGGTATCGAGGTAGTTAACTATTTTGTTCAGGATCAGTTACCGATTGTCGTTCCGGTTATTCTTTTCATCGCTCTGCTTCATATCGTTGTACAACGCTTTTTCGATCGCCGGGAGAGTGGTGACAATGCCGCGCAGCAAATGCAGACATTAACCTCAACCGAAGAAGCCGAAGCGCCGGTTGCCTGGCTGTTCCTGCCAATGTTACCGCTGGTTTTAATGTTGGCGTGCAGTGATTTGCTGTTCAGCTCACTCAAAATTACGCTGGATACCGCCGTACTGATAAGCCTGGCCATTACTCTGATATGCGAATATTGCCGCCATCGTAAAGCTCGCGAAGTGATGGCTGGCGTACAAAAAGTTTTCGACAGTATGGGCAGTGTGTTTGCCACGGTAGTCACGCTGATTATCGCCGGTGAAGTTTTCTCCGCCGGTCTGAAAGCGATTGGCGCGGTTGATGCGCTGCTGTCACTCTCAGGAGAATTTGGCCTCAGCGCAGCGTCCATAATCTTGCTGATGACGCTAATCACCTTTGCGATTTCAGCGTTGATGGGCTCCGGGAATGCAGCATTTTTCTCCTTCGCCCCGATGGTGCCGGATATCAGCCGCCATATTGGCAGCGACGTGGCGGTTATGATGCTGCCGATTCAGATTTCAGCGGGCATTGGACGGACGTTGTCGCCTATTGCCGGCGTGATTATCGCCATCGCCGGGATCGCAGGTGTATCACCGGTGGATATCGTTAAACGCACCGCAATTCCGATGCTGGGAGGATGGTTGCTGATGATTGCACTGACATTCGCCCGATCCGGGCACTTGTTGGCGGTTCTCCCGTGGCTGGCCGTCCTCGTCCTATTGATGATCAGTGGCTACTTCTGGCAGCGCCGACGTAAACAACCGCTTGCAGTACAGTAAAAAAAAGCCGGAGTCTCTCAGACTCCGGCTTTTGCACTTATGGATAGGGTTAAACGGCTTTCACTGCATCCGCAATGCGGTGCGCAAACTCCGTAACCTGTGCTTCGTCTTCACCTTCAACCATCACACGGATTAATGGCTCAGTGCCCGACTTACGCAGCAGTACGCGTCCACGGTTACCCAGTGCCGCTTCAACCTCTGCCATCACCGCTTTCACGCTTTCATGTTCCAGCGGATCGCCACTGCCTGCGGTGTAACGTACGTTAACCAGCAGTTGCGGGAACATTTTCATGCCGCTGCACAGATCGTGCAAACTCATATGGTTACGCACCATCGCTGCCAATACCTGCAGACCCGCCACAATACCGTCGCCCGTGGTCGTTTTATCCAGCAGGATCACATGACCTGAGTTTTCCGCACCAATACGCCAGCCTTTTTCCTGCATTTTTTCCAGCACATAACGGTCGCCTACTTTCGCACGGGCAAACGGAATGCCCAGTTGTTTCAGCGCCAGCTCCAGTCCCATGTTGCTCATCAAAGTACCCACCGCGCCACCGCGCAGTTGCCCCTGGCGCAGCGCTTCACGAGCGATGATGTACATGATCTGGTCGCCGTCGACTTTATTACCTTCGTGATCAACCATAATGACGCGGTCGCCGTCACCGTCCAGCGCAATCCCCAAATCGGCTTTTTCCGCGATGACGCGCGCCTGCAGCGCACGAACATCGGTCGCGCCGACTTCTTCATTGATGTTTACACCGTTTGGCTCACAGCCAATCGCAATGACGTTAGCACCCAGCTCGCGCAGTACATTTGGCGCAATGTGGTACGTTGCACCGTTAGCGCAGTCCACCACAATTTTAAGCTCGTTCAGGCTCAGTTCATTCGGGAATGTGCCTTTGCAGAACTCAATATAGCGCCCGGCAGCATCGACAATACGACTGGCTTTACCCAGCTCAGCCGAATCCACGCAGGTGATTGCTTTTTCCATCTCCGCTTCAATGGCTTCTTCAACTGCATCCGGCAGTTTGGTTCCGTCGATGGAGAAGAATTTAATCCCGTTGTCATAAAATGGGTTGTGCGAAGCGGAGATAACAATCCCGGCTTCAGCACGGAAAGCACGCGTCAGATAAGCGACGGCAGGTGTTGGCATGGGGCCTGTGAAAGAAGCTGACAACCCCGCGGCAGCCAGGCCCGCTTCCAGCGCAGATTCCAGCATATAGCCGGAAATACGTGTATCTTTACCGATAATGATTTTACGTGAACCATGACGTGCCAGCACTTTTCCTGCCGCCCAACCCAGCTTGAGCACAAAGTCAGGGGTGATTGGAGCGTCGCCTACACGACCACGAATCCCATCGGTGCCAAAATATTTACGATTACTCATAGCGTTTGTTTTCCTTTGCAGACAATGTGGCTTCCACCACACGCATCGCTTCTACGGTTTCTTTGACGTCATGGACACGAATAATCTGCGCCCCTTGCATTGCGGCAATGACCGCGCATGCAAGGCTGCCGCTCAAACGCTCAGATGGACCCACATTGAGCAATTGGCCAACCATTGATTTTCGTGACATCCCTACCAGCAGCGGCAGATTAAAATGATGAAATTCCGCCAGACGTGCCAGCAATGTGTAGTTGTGAGTAAGATTTTTACCGAATCCGAATCCTGGGTCGAGTAGCAATTTATCTTTTGTGATTCCGGCCCGTTCACAACGTGCTATTTGCTCAACAAAGTAACGATTTACCTCAGCAAATACATCCTCATACTTCGGCGCTTCCTGCATAGTTTTCGGCTGTCCCTGCATGTGCATCAGGCAAACCGGCAATCCAGTTTCTGCCGCAGCTTCCAGCGCGCCCGGCTCCGAGAGCGAACGTATATCGTTAATGATATGCGCCCCTACTCTGGCGCACTCACGAATAACCTCTGGTTTTGAGGTATCTACCGAAATCCACACTTCAAAACGTTGCGCAATTGCCTCAACAACCGGGATTACACGCTGCAGTTCTTCCTCCACGCTCACATCGGCCGCGCCCGGTCGCGTAGACTCACCACCCACATCAATGATAGTCGCCCCTGCGTTAATCATCAGATTTGCGTGTTTTACCGCCTCAACCAGGGAGTTGTGCGCTCCACCATCAGAAAAAGAGTCTGGTGTGACGTTTAAAATCCCCATGACGTGGGGATGGCTGAGATCCAGCGAAGATCCCTGAGCAAAGAGTTTCATAGTGTTATCCCTGGTATATACCTATCGTCTTTCAAGCTGCATCTGCGTTAGCTTTATTCGGCCTTGGGCCTCACCCCTTCGGGGCCAGCGCAAGCGCTGGCCCCAGTCACGTGACTGGGGATTCCCTGCGTCGCCGCTTTGATGCAACTCGGAATTCCTTGGGTATAAGTTGATAAATAAAAAAACCCCGGAGCAAGCCCCAGGGTTTTCAATTAAAACATGGTCATCAGATTACGATAACTTATTTGTCGCCTAACTGCTCTGACATGTTGCCCGGGTTCGGCGTACGTGGCTCTTCAGCCGGACGCGGAGCACTCGGGGTGCCATTGTTGCCAGAGTTGTTAGATGAACCAGACTCTTCCCAACCCGCTGGCGGACGTACATCGCGGCGAGCCATCAGATCATCAATCTGCGGTGCATCGATGGTCTCATATTTCATGAGCGCATCTTTCATCGAGTGCAGAATGTCCAGGTTGTCGTTCAACAGACGGCGAGCACGGTCATAGTTGCGTTCAATCAGCAATTTCACTTCCTGATCGATAATACGCGCGGTTTCATCGGACATATGTTTAGCTTTCGCCACAGAACGACCGAGGAACACTTCGCCTTCTTCTTCCGCGTACAGCAACGGCCCCAGTTTGTCTGAGAAGCCCCACTGAGTGACCATGTTACGCGCCAGGTTCGTCGCGACTTTAATGTCGTTGGACGCACCGGTAGAAACATGTTCAGCACCGTAGATGATCTCTTCTGCCAGACGACCGCCGTACAGCGTGGAGATCTGACTTTCCAGTTTCTGACGACTGGCGCTAATTGCGTCGCCTTCAGGCAGGAAGAAGGTGACACCCAGCGCACGACCGCGCGGAATAATCGTCACTTTGTGCACCGGATCGTGCTCCGGTACCAGGCGACCGATAATCGCGTGGCCAGCTTCGTGGTACGCGGTGGATTCTTTCTGCGCTTCCGTCATCACCATGGAGCGACGTTCCGCACCCATCATGATTTTGTCTTTCGCTTTCTCGAACTCAACCATCGATACAACACGCTTGTTGCCACGCGCTGCAAACAGTGCCGCTTCGTTCACCAGGTTCGCCAGGTCCGCACCTGAGAAACCAGGCGTACCACGAGCAATGATTGCCGCATCGATATCCGGAGACAGCGGTACGCGACGCATATGCACTTTCAGAATCTGTTCACGACCGCGAACGTCCGGCAGACCAACAACAACCTGACGGTCAAAACGGCCTGGACGCAGCAGCGCAGGGTCAAGAACGTCAGGGCGGTTAGTTGCCGCGATAACGATAATACCTTCGTTACCTTCGAAGCCGTCCATCTCAACCAGCATCTGGTTCAGCGTCTGTTCACGTTCATCGTGACCGCCACCCAGACCAGCGCCACGCTGGCGACCTACGGCGTCGATTTCATCGATGAAGATGATGCACGGTGCCGCTTTCTTGGCTTGTTCGAACATGTCACGCACACGAGATGCGCCCACACCGACGAACATTTCCACGAAATCAGAACCGGAAATTGTGAAGAATGGAACCTTCGCTTCACCTGCGATAGCTTTTGCCAGCAGGGTTTTACCTGTACCCGGAGGACCAACCATCAGGACGCCTTTCGGGATCTTACCGCCCAGTTTCTGGAAACGGCTCGGTTCGCGCAGGTATTCAACCAGTTCAGCGACCTCTTCTTTCGCTTCGTCACAACCCGCGACATCAGCAAAAGTGGTTTTGATCTGATCTTCGGTCAACATGCGCGCTTTGCTCTTACCGAACGACATGGCACCTTTGCCACCACCGCCCTGCATTTGACGCATAAAGAAGATCCAGACACCAATCAGCAGCAGCATTGGGAACCAGGAAATGAAGATAGAAGCCAGCAGGCTCGGCTCTTCAGGCGGCTCGCCAACAACCTTGACGTTTTTGGTCAGCAGGTTATCAAGCAGCTTCGGATCGTTAACCGGAATGTAGGTCGTGTAACGGTTACTATCTTTCTTGGTAACGTTAATCTCACGTCCGTTGATACGCGCTTCACGAACCTGGTCCTGATTGACCTCTTGCAGGAAGGTAGAGTAATCAACCTTACGGCCATTAGACTCGCTGGGCCCAAAGCTCTGGAATACTGACATCAGCACAACGGCAATGACCAGCCAGAGTATTAGGTTTTTCGCCATGTCACTCAAGGGATTAACCTCATATTACAACTGTGTTAAAAACAGCGTCAGGATACTCTATATCCAGTGTCTTTCAAACTTTCGTTTGAAATCTACCGGTTATGGTTTACGCCCGGTCGCTACAATGTACACTTCACGCGAACGGGCGCGAGAAGAGTCCGGCTTACGAACTTTGACCTTCGTAAACAGGGAGCGAATGTCTCTTAGATACTCATCGAAGCCTTCGCCCTGGAACACCTTCACTACAAAACTACCACCTGGTGCTAATACATCACGAGCCATTCCAAGTGCCAGTTCAACCAGATACATGGCCCGGGGAATATCCACCGCCGGTGTTCCACACATATTTGGCGCCATATCAGACATGACAACTTGTACTTTACTGTCACCTACACGCTCAAGTAACGCTTTCAGGACTAATTCATCACGAAAGTCGCCCTGAAGGAAGTCCACACCAACGATTGGATCCATAGGTAAAAGATCGCAAGCGATAATGCGGCCGCTGTTTCCGATCTGCGTAACCGCATATTGCGACCAGCCACCGGGTGCAGCGCCGAGGTCAACAATCGTCATCCCCGGTTTAAAAATTTTGTCACTTTGCTGTATTTCATCAAGTTTAAACCAGGCGCGGGAACGTAACCCCTTTTTCTGTGCCTGTTGAACATATTTATCGCTAAAGTGTTCCTGAAGCCAGCGACTCGAGCTGGCAGAACGCTTTTTACCTGTCATTTCACTTTCCCATCGGGCAGTTCATCGTAACCAATGGTGTAAATATCTACACAGCTATTTGGCGATATATGGGAGATGGCGGTAGAATGACCCGTTTTCAATCCCAACGTAAGCAAAAATATACGATGAATCTGAGTACTAAACAAAAACAGCACCTGAAAGGTCTGGCACATCCGCTCAAGCCTGTAGTTATGCTTGGCAATAATGGTTTGACCGAAGGGGTACTGGCCGAGATTGAACAAGCGTTAGAGCACCATGAGCTTATCAAGGTGAAAATCGCCTCGGAAGATCGCGATACTAAAACCTTGATCGTGGAAGCTATCGTACGCGAAACCGGCGCCTGTAATGTACAGGTCATCGGCAAAACGCTGGTACTGTATCGCCCGACTAAAGAACGTAAAATCTCGCTGCCACGCTAAGAATATCCCAAAGTTGAACACGAAGTTTGTGTAAAACGCGGGAATTTCCGCTAGCAGGAGAGCAAAATGCCACGCTCTCTTCGTTGATAAAAGGCCGCTATGCGGCCTTTTTCCTTTCTTTACAATACATCAACATCTTACAGATACACTAAATAATTCGAGCACAGCCAACGCGTATGCAACGTGAACCAGGATGTGTGTATTGGGAAATTCTTACAGGTATTCGACCTTCGTCACTTCATACTCAACTTCACCGCCCGGCGTTTTGATAACCACCACATCATCCTGCTCTTTACCAATCAGGCCACGAGCAATAGGTGAGTTCACCGAAATCAGGTTTTGTTTAAAATCGGCCTCATCATCGCCCACAATGCGCCAGGTCTGCTCTTCATCGTTATCAAGATTCAGAACGGTAACCGTCGCACCGAACACAACGCGGCCGTTATTTGGCATTTTAGTGACGTCAATAACCTGCGCGTTAGACAGTTTGGCTTCAATATCTTTAATGCGACCTTCGCAGAATCCCTGCTGTTCACGAGCCGCGTGATACTCCGCGTTCTCTTTCAGGTCACCGTGTTCACGCGCTTCCGCGATCGCGGCAATAATTTCAGGGCGACGCACAGATTTGAGAAAATCCAGTTCTTCGCGCAGTTTTTCAGCACCGCGTAAGGTCATCGGGATAGCTTGCATTTGTTATACCTCTTGAACATTCCTGTAGGGGGTGGTTGTCCTCACCCCGGCTGCTAAGCCCACCCTGGCATACGCCATGCCAGAGTCAGAAGCAAAAAAATACCGACCCGGGGCACGAGGTCCCAGGTCAGCTACAATTCTCTATTTGATGTTCATTTTACCCTGGAGTTCCCTATGGGTCATCGTTTACTTTTTAGGGCGTTGCGCCGTAGTATGACGGCCTGTTTCCAGGTTGTTAGCGCGAGATTATGCGATTTCCCAGATTTGCCATTGGATTAACTGCCAGTATAGCGTTCAGCGTTCAGGCTGCGAATGTCGACGAGTACATCAACCAGCTTCCTGCCGGGGCCAACCTCGCCCTTATGGTACAGAAGGTTGGCGCGCCTGCGCCCACGATTGATTACCATAGCCAGCAGATGGCGCTCCCAGCCAGTACCCAGAAAGTGATCACCGCTCTGGCGGCATTGATTCAACTCGGACCTGATTTCCGTTTCACCACGACGCTTGAGACAAAAGGCAACGTAGAAAATGGGATATTGAAAGGTGACTTAGTTGCGAGATTTGGTGCCGATCCGACGTTAAAACGTCAGGATATTCGCAATATGGTAGCAACTCTGAAAAAATCAGGGGTGACGCAAATTGCCGGAAATGTCCTGATAGACACCTCCATTTTTGCCAGCCATGATAAAGCGCCCGGCTGGCCCTGGAACGACATGACGCAATGTTTTAGCGCTCCGCCAGCAGCGGCGATTGTCGACCGAAATTGCTTCTCTGTATCGCTCTACAGCGCACAAAAAGCCAACGATTTGGCGTATATTCGCGTGGCCTCTTACTACCCGGTGACCATGTTCAGCCAGGTTCGCACCCTCGCACGTGGTTCTGCGGAAGCGCAATATTGTGAACTGGACGTGGTACCCGGTGATTTGAACCGCTTTACGCTGACCGGGTGTCTGCCGCAGCGCGCCGAACCGTTGCCACTGGCGTTTGCTATTCAGGACGGTGCCAGCTATGCCGGAGCCATTCTTAAAGATGAGCTAAAACAAGCGGGTATTACCTACAGCGGTACGCTGCTGCGTCAGACTCAGGTCAACGAGCCGGGTACCGTCGTCGCCAGCAAACAATCAGCACCATTGCATGATCTGCTTAAGATTATGCTGAAAAAATCAGACAACATGATTGCCGACACCGTTTTTCGCATGATTGGCCATGCGCGATTTAACGTACCTGGCACCTGGCGGGCAGGTTCAGATGCCGTACGTCAGATCCTGCGTCAGCAGGCGGGCGTCGATATCGGCAACACGATTATTGCCGATGGCTCTGGCCTCTCTCGCCATAACCTGATTGCCCCCGCCACCATGATGCAGGTGCTGCAATACATCGCGCAGCATGACAATGAGCTCAACTTTATCACGATGCTGCCACTGGCTGGCCACGATGGCTCCCTGCAATACCGTGCAGGCCTGCATCAGGCTGGTGTTGATGGCAAGGTTTCCGCGAAAACAGGCTCACTGCAAGGGGTATATAACCTCGCGGGGTTCATCACCACCGCCAGCGGGCAACGCATGGCCTTCGTGCAGTACCTGTCTGGCTATGCGGTAGAGCCTGCAGACCAGCGCAACCGCCGTATTCCACTGGTACGCTTCGAGAGTCGGTTGTACAAAGATATATATCAGAATAACTGAGTGCATTATTGCCGGATGGCGACGCTAACGCGTCTTATCCGGCCTACAGCGCACCCTGGAAACAAAAACCCCGGCAACATGGCCGGGGTTTTTATTGGGATTAACGCTTGTAAATGAACTCAACGCCTTCTTCGTCGTCTTCGTCCCAATCATCATCCCAGTCATCTTCCGCTTCGTCTTCGACTTCAGCGAGCTGCTGACGGTGATAATCATCCCACATGAACTCAACTTTCTCCGGCTGTTTCGCTTCTTCAGCCTGAACGATTGGGTTCTCAATGATAAAGGTCATCACATCCCAGCAAAGATCCTTCACACCCAGCTGGCTGGCGGCAGAGATCAGGTAATATTTACCTTCCCAGCCCAGCGCTTCAGCGATAGTTTTCGCTTTTTCTTCCGCTTCAGCTTTGTCCATCAAATCAATTTTGTTGAACACTAACCAGCGCGGTTTAGACGCCAGATCCTGACTGTATTTTTCCAGTTCGCCAATAATGATACGGGCGTTTTCTACCGGATCGGAACCGTCAATCGGATCGATATCAATGAGATGCAGCAGCACGCGGCAACGTTCCAGATGCTTCAGGAAGCGGATACCAAGACCTGCGCCTTCAGCCGCGCCTTCAATCAGACCTGGGATGTCAGCAACCACGAAGCTCTTTTCGTTGTCCATACGCACAACGCCGAGGCTCGGTACCAGCGTGGTGAACGGATAATCCGCCACTTTCGGTTTCGCCGCAGATACCGCGCGGATAAACGTCGATTTACCGGCGTTTGGCATACCCAGCATACCGACATCGGCTAACAGCATCAGTTCCAGCATCAGGTCACGCTTATCGCCCGGTGTACCCATCGTTTTCTGACGCGGTGTACGGTTAACCGAGGATTTGAAACGGGTGTTGCCCAGACCGTGCCAGCCGCCTTTAGCGACCATCAGACGCTGACCGTGTTTGGTCATGTCGCCCATCGTTTCGCCCGTACCCTGGTCGATAACGCGTGTCCCTACTGGCACTTTGATGGTAACGTCTTTACCACGCTTGCCGGTGCAATCACGGCTTGCGCCATTCTGACCACGCTCCGCACGGAATGATTTTTCAAAACGGTAATCGATCAGCGTGTTCAGGTTTTCGTCGGCTTCCAGCCAGACGTCACCGCCATCACCACCGTCACCACCGTCCGGACCGCCTTTCGGGATGTATTTTTCGCGGCGGAAGCTGACACAACCGTTACCGCCATCGCCTGCAACGACCAGAATCGATGCTTCATCAACAAACTTCATTTTACTCTCCGTAAATCATTCGCCTGAGCGGGGTTGCGAAACCACCGTTTCATGCTTACGTAAACCGCCCCAAATTCGATGACCAATGGCGGAATACATCGCGCCCGCAACCACGATAAACGCACCGAGATAACCTAAAAGGTTTAGCATCGGTCTGGCGAAGAAATCGGGCCAGGCCAGTGATAATAAATCTGAAAATAACAACGTAAACAGCGGTGTGAGCGTAATTATGGCGCTCACCTGTGCCGCCTGCCAGCGAGCCATTGCTTCCGCAAGGGCACCGTATCCTACCAGTGTATTCAGGCCGCAGAACACGAGGCAGGCAAGCTGCCAGTCGCTGAGTTGCGCTATTACACCGGGTTTAGCCAGCGGCAACAACGCTATCGTACATAAAGTGTACAGTAAAAACAGGATCTGCGGTGATGCCAGGCGGCGCAATAACACCTTTTGCGCGACCCCATAACACACCCAAACCGTCGCGGCACCGACACCAAAGATCACGCCCCAGGTGTAATCGGTCAGCCGGGTAAAAATTTCGATCAGACTGGTATTAAAAAACAACACCAATCCGCTCAGAAGCATAATAGCGCCAATAATCTGCGTGCCGCGCATCTTCTCCTTCAGGATAAAGACGCTGGCGATCATCATGCCAACAGGTGACAGTTGACCGATAACCTGCGAAGCCGTTGGGCTCAAATATTGCAAAGACGAACTAAACAGAATGAAGTTACCGAACAGTCCACCCGTGGCAATAGCCAACAGCACCAGCCAACGCGCTTTGCGAAAAATACGCAATGGAGGGAGCTTTTTTTTAACCGCAAGAATAGCGCCAAGGCCAATGCTTGCCATTAAAAAACGGTAGAACACGACGGTAGGAGGTTCCATCACCTCCAGCACTTGCTTCATCGCTATTGGTAAAGCCCCCCAACAGACAGCTGTCGTGAGTGCTAAAAGAATACCAATACCTGCCTGCTGCTTCATGCCGTATTCCCTGCAAGGGCTCGTTTCCGGGTTATCACGGCGCGACGAGCATATTTACCGGTCGTCGAATGTAAAAAGCCCCGCAACGTGTTGCGGGGCTTTTATCCGTTACCGGGACGCGAAAAACTTATTCAGCAACAATGCTGATGAATTTACGGTTTTTCGGGCCTTTCACTTCAAATTTCACTTTACCGTCTGCTTTAGCAAACAGAGTGTGGTCTTTGCCGCAACCAACGTTGGAGCCAGCGTGGAATTTAGTACCACGTTGACGAACGATGATGCTACCAGCCAGAACTGTTTCACCGCCGAAGCGTTTTACGCCCAGACGTTTAGCTTCTGAATCGCGACCGTTACGAGTCGAGCCGCCAGCCTTTTTATGTGCCATTTAATCTGCTCCCCTTAACTTAAGCGCTGATGCCAGTGATTTTCACATCAGTGAACCACTGACGATGGCCCTGCTGCTTACGGTAGTGTTTACGACGACGAAACTTAACAATTTTAACTTTCTCGCCACGACCGTGAGCAACGACTTCAGCTTTGATAACGCCGCCATCAACGAAAGGAACGCCGATTTTGACTTCTTCACCGTTTGCGATCATCAGAACTTCAGCGAATTCAACAGATTCGCCAGTTGCGATGTCCAGCTTTTCCAGGCGAACGGTCTGACCTTCGCTTACTCGGTGTTGTTTACCACCACTTTGGAAAACCGCGTACATAAAAAACTCCGCTTCCGCGCACACCTTTTTGATGATTCAGAGTGCGCTATAAATATTCACAATAGGGCGCGAATATTACGCAAAACGCGAGCCTTTGACAAGTGCTACCGTCAATACATGAAGAAAAAAAACACAACGTGTACCGTAACGTTTATCTGCGGCGTTTTTTCAGTACAATCAGCATATATTTCTAACCCTAAACCCGACGTTACCTTCTCAAATAGTGAGGTAATCGGGGCGAGAAGCCCGGCTTTTGCGATGAATTTAGAAAAAATCAATGAGTTAACCGCGCAAGATATGGCGGGGGTCAATGCGACAATCCTTGAACAGCTCAATTCCGACGTCCAGTTGATCAATCAATTGGGGTACTACATCGTGAGCGGCGGCGGAAAACGCATTCGCCCAATGATCGCCGTACTCGCGGCGCGTGCCGTTGGTTATCAGGAAAATGCCCACGTCACGATCGCTGCCTTAATCGAGTTTATCCACACCGCAACCCTGCTTCATGACGATGTTGTGGATGAATCCGATATGCGCCGTGGGAAAGCCACGGCAAACGCAGCGTTTGGTAATGCTGCCAGCGTTCTGGTCGGCGATTTTATCTATACCCGTGCCTTTCAGATGATGACCAGCCTCGGCTCCCTGAAAGTGCTGGAAGTGATGTCTAAAGCGGTCAACGTCATTGCTGAAGGCGAAGTCCTGCAGTTAATGAACGTCAACGACCCGGATATCACCGAAGAAAACTATATGCGTGTTATCTACAGCAAGACGGCTCGTCTGTTTGAAGCCGCGGCCCAATGCTCAGGTATCCTTGCAGGTTGTAGCGATGAGCAAGAGAAAGGCTTACAGGATTATGGCCGCTATCTCGGAACAGCTTTCCAGCTTATCGACGATTTACTGGATTACAGCGCAGATGGCGAGCAGTTGGGTAAAAACGTGGGTGATGACCTCAACGAAGGTAAACCTACGCTACCGCTGCTGCATGCGATGCGCCACGGCACTCCTGAGCAGGCGCAAATGATTCGCCAGGCGATTGAGCAAGGTAATGGTCGCCACCTTCTGGAGCCGGTTCTGGAAGCGATGAACGCTTGCGGGTCACTGGAATGGACTCGTCAGCGCGCCGAAGAAGAAGCTGATAAAGCCATCGCGGCACTTCAGGTACTTCCAGATACTCCGTGGAAAGAAGCCCTGATTGGCCTGGCGCATATCGCCGTACAGCGCGACCGTTAATTTCCCTCATCTCACTTCCCAGCACCCCGTGCAGTACATGGGGTGCTCTTATAAATTCCAATAAGATCTACAAAACAGAAAATCCACTCGCATAATCTTGGCATATTCTGAATATACAAGCACTTTAAGAGAACATTTTAGAACATTCGTTCTCGAGGCGTATAGTAACTCCACAGGCTGATTGTGAAACCGTAACTGGTTAACCAAAGGAGATGTGGAACTATGGAAAGCAAATTCATTGACTGGCATCCGGCTGACATCATCGCGGGGCTACGTAAGAAAGGTACGTCAATGGCCGCTGAGTCACGTAAGAATGGCTTAAGTTCATCAACGCTGGCAAATGCGTTAACCCGACCGTGGCCGAAAGGTGAATTGATTATCGCGAAAGCACTGGGAACAGACCCGTGGGTAATTTGGCCGTCACGCTACCATGACGCCAGGACGCATGAATTCATCGACAGAACGCGAATGATGAGAGTACGGAAAGAAAAAGAGAGTCTTGAGTAACGGTACAGCAGTAACCCCCGGATCAACGATCCTGGGGGTTACAAAACGCGTTGGCGATTACTCGCCTTTAATGCGCTCAATGTTTGCGCCCAGCGCACGCAATTTATCCTCGATGCGCTCATAACCGCGATCGATGTGATAAATACGGTCAACGACCGTTGTGCCTTCAGCGATACATCCCGCTAACACCAAACTTGCTGACGCACGCAGATCGGTCGCCATTACCTGTGCACCGGAGAGCGTTTCAACGCCGTGACAAATCACAGTATTGCTTTCGATTTCCGCGTGGGCACCCATACGGCTCAGTTCAGGCACGTGCATAAAGCGATTCTCAAACACGGTTTCCGTAATGAAGCCGGTACCTTCGGCGACCAGGTTCAACAGTGTGAACTGGGCCTGCATGTCAGTCGGGAAAGCCGGATGTGGCGCAGTGCGCACATTCACTGCTTTAGGACGTTTGCCGTGCATGTCGAGGCTAATCCAGTCTTCACCGACTTCGATATCCGCACCGGCATCACGCAGCTTCGCCAGAACGGCATCCAGTGTGTCTGGTTGTGCATTACGGCAGATAATTTTGCCGCGAGAAATCGCCGCCGCCACCAGGAACGTCCCGGTTTCAATACGGTCTGGCAGAACGCGATACACACCGCCACCGAGACGTTCAACGCCTTCAATGGTGATACGATCGGTACCCTGCCCGGTGATCTTCGCACCCAGCGCAATCAGGAAATTAGCGGTATCCACAATTTCCGGTTCGCGAGCGGCGTTTTCGATGATGGTGGTGCCTTCTGCAAGCGTTGCCGCGCACATAATGGTAACCGTTGCACCGACACTCACTTTGTCCATGACAATGTGTGCGCCTTTCAGTCGTCCCTCAACGGACGCCTTCACATAGCCTTCTTCCAGCTTGATGGTAGCACCTAACTGCTCCAGACCGGTAATATGCAGGTCAACCGGGCGCGCGCCGATAGTACAGCCGCCCGGCAGAGATACCTGACCCTGACCAAAACGAGCGACCAGTGGCCCCAATGCCCAGATAGACGCACGCATGGTTTTCACCAGATCGTACGGTGCACAGAAGACGTTAACGTCACGCGCATCAATGTGCACAGACCCATTACGCTCGACTTTCGCCCCCAACTGGCTCAGCAGCTTCATGGAGGTATCTACGTCCTTCAGTTTTGGGACGTTTTGAATTTCTACAGGTTCTTCAGCCAGCAGCGCCGCAAAAAGGATCGGCAGTGCGGCGTTTTTAGCGCCTGAAATAGTGACTTCGCCCTGGAGCTTGGTTGGCCCCTGAACACGGAATTTATCCATTATTCTGTTCTCTGTTAAGAATTCATCTTCGCTACCGGCATATCACCCGTAGCTCAAAAACCATTAAGTTTGCGATCGCGCGCCCATTCCGCTGGGGTAAACGCTTTAATCGATACAGCATGAATGCGGTTATCCGCAATATACTCCATCAATGGGCCATAGACCGATTGCTGCTTCTTGACCCGGCTCATGCCGTCAAACATCTCACCCACGGCAATAACCTGAAAGTGACTGCCGTCACCAGAAACGTGGACTTCCTGGAGGGAGAGTGCGTTCATCAGCACGCTCTGAATTTCATTATTTTCCATGGGCTCTTCATTCGTCAGATAGTGAAAACAGCCCAACATCTTAGAGCAAAGTGGCGCTGTCATAAATAAGCAAAAAGCCTCGCTGATAAATCAGACAAGGCTTTGGTGGCAGATCCCCTTCAGGAGTTTTGCCGGATGGCGGCACAAGGCCTTATCCAGCCTGGAAAAATTAACGCGGAAGGACGTCGTCAGGCAAATTGTAAAGCTGTGCCAGGGTATAAACCTTATCGTTAACACCGGTAAGCGAAACGCGATTCCCCTGTTGCTTGCCCTGGTCAACCAGGTGCAACAGCAATGCCAGACCACCGGTATCAACCCGGGAAACCTGGCTCAGATCGATGCAGGTTACCCCTTTCATCGCCTCAACGCGTGCATCCCATAACGGATTTAACACGTCCTGATCCAGCTCTCCCGCGAGCATCAGCTTGTCACCTTCACGCGTCCAGGTGAGTGACTGCGTCATTATTTCTTCTCTTCCAGAGTAATTTTCTGCTGAGAGATAGATTTCAGCTGTGCAGTCAGGCCATCAATACCTTTCGTGCGCAGCAGGTCGCTCCACTCATTCTGTTTAGTCGTGATCATACTGACGCCTTCGGCAATCATGTCATATGCCTGCCAGTTACCGGTCTGGGAGTTCTTACGCCACTGGAAATCCAGGCGCACTGGAGGACGACCGTTTGGATCGATAATCGTCACGCGGATCGGCACAATCGTCGCATCACCCAGCGGCTGTTCCGGCGCGATCTGATAGGTCTGACCGTGGTACATTGCCAGCGCCTGACCGTAGGCTTGCTTCAGGTATTCACGAAACGCGGCGAAATAAGCGTCACGCTGCGCAGGCGTAGCTTCTTTGTAGTAGCGCCCTAATACCAGCGCCCCCGCATATTTCACTTGCACATACGGCAGCAGTTCCTGATCGACAACATCACGCAGATAATCCGGGTTAGAACGGATCTTCGGCTGTTCGTTTTTCAAACGATCGAACGTTTTCTGCGCCGCCTCATTCATCAGTTTATACGGATTCGTCTGGTCCGCTGCGGTTGCCACGCTAAGTGGGGCAATGACCAGCATAGCCACCATCATCAATCGTTTAAACATACGTCGATTCTCCTGAGATTATTTCGTTGCGCCCGCAGGCGTAGTGGCTTCATTATTGCCTTCAGTTGCGGCTGGCGCATCGCCAGAATTCTTATTGTCATCACCTTTACTGTTACTGTTGTAGAGGAATTGACCAATCATGTCTTCCAGCACCATCGCGGATTTCGTGTCCTGAATCGTACTGCCATCTTTGAGGATAGACGTTCCCAGCTCAGGATCTTCAAAACCCACGTTTAATGCCAGATACTGCTCACCCAGCAGACCAGAGGTGCGGATGCTCAGCGAGCTGGTGTCCGGGATATGGTTAAAGCGCGATTCGATGTCCAACGTTACGCGTGGCAGGTATGTTTTGGGATCTAACGAGATATCCGAAACTCGCCCCACAACAACCCCACCAATCCGCACGGGAGAGCGCTCTCTCAGGCCGCCGATATTATCAAAGGTCGCATAAACCGTGTAGGTTGGTTCAGTACGCATGGAGGTCACATTAGCCGCTTTCAGGCAGACAAATAGCGCCGCCAGCAGCGCAACCAGCAGGAATACCCCGACCCAAATTTCATTTTTTTTCGTTTGCATGAACTCAATTCCCAAACATCAGTGCGGTCAGCACAAAATCCAGCCCCAGAACGGCAAGAGATGCGTGCACAACGGTGCGTGTTGTAGCCCGGCTAATACCGGCTGAGGTCGGAATCGCATCATAACCATTGAACAATGCGATCCATGTGACCGTAATGGCGAACACCACGCTCTTAATCAAACAGTTGACCAGATCCAGACGCCAGTCGACGGCATTTTGCATAGCCGACCAGAAAAAGCCTGCATCAATCCCCTTCCAGCTAACGCCGACCAGCGAGCCACCCCAAATCCCCACCGCGACAAAAATAATCGTCAGCAGCGGCAATGAAATGACACCCGCCCAAAAACGCGGAGAGACCACTCGACGCAGAGGATCAACCGCCATCATTTCCAGGCTGGAAAGCTGCTCGGTTGCCCGCATCAGGCCGATTTCCGCGGTTAACGCCGATCCGGCTCGCCCGGCGAACAGCAGCGCCGCAACAACCGGCCCCAGTTCTCGCAGCAAGGACAGCGCCACCAGCATACCGAGACTGGTTTCTGCGCTGTAGGTTGTCAGGACCAGGTATCCCTGCAATCCCAGCACCATCCCGATGAACACGCCAGAAACAATAATGATCAGCATCGACAGGACACCGACATTATAGAGCTGGCGGATCAGCAGCGGCGCATGTTTGCGAAACTCCGGCTTGCCGACTACCGCATTGAACAACATTAATCCGGCTCGCCCGAACGTCCTGAGGGTTTTTATCCCTCGATGTCCGAGTGATGCCAGCGCATTTAACAACATGGGTGGCTTAACTCCCTGTTTTGAGTAAATCGGTGTGGTAATCGCCCGCCGGGTAGCGGAACGGAACCGGCCCATCGGCAATACCATCGAGGAACTGACGCACGCGCGGATCGGCATTTTCTTGTAGTGCCTGAGCACTACCGTAGGCCACTATCTTTTTGTCCGCCATAATATAGGCGTAATCCGCAATACTCAGTACCTCTGGCACATCGTGAGAGACCACCACGCAGGTGACGCCCAGCGCGTTATTCAGCTCTGAAATCAGCTTCACCAGCACGCCCATGGTGATAGGATCCTGCCCGACGAACGGTTCATCAAACATGATGAGATCTGGCTCCAGCGCAATGGCGCGTGCTAATGCCGCACGTCGCGCCATCCCACCGGATAATTCAGAAGGCATGAGTTTTGCCGCACCACGCAGGCCGACAGCTTCCAGTTTCATCATCACCGTGCTCTTGAGCAACGCCTTGGGCAGCGTCGTATGCTCACGCAGTGGATAAGCGACGTTGTCAAACACGTTCATGTCGGTAAACAGCGCCCCGGACTGAAACAGCATACTCATGCGCTTACGCACGGTGTACAAACGTGAACGAGACATGGCTGGGACGTTTTCGCCGTCAAACAGGATTTCGCCCTTATCTGGCGGGATCTGCCCGCCAATCAGACGTAACAGCGTCGTTTTGCCGATGCCTGATGGCCCCATGATCGCCGTCACCTTACCGCGCGGCACCGTCAGGGAAATATTATCAAAGATGCAGCGGTCACCTCGGGAAAAGCTGACATCGCGCATATCGACTAGATTCGCCACAGACTGACCCATTGATTCATCCTTTACTATTGCCTCGTTGATCGAAGAGTTGGCGCTCAATTTAGCCCTGAACTCGACATATTTACAGATTATTGCCTGTCCTGGTTAGCGAAAGCTGGCATTTGTTTTACTTTTTAGCCGCATAAAGTCAAAATTAAGAATTCGTTACGGCTTCCAGAAGATCCTTCACGTGGACCGGCGAGTATACCTGAAGAAAGGACTTTAGATGCTTTTAGCGACGGCACTGTTAATAATTGGTTTACTTCTGGTGGTCTACGGTGCCGACCGTCTGGTATTTGCTGCATCCATTTTATGCCGCACCTTCGGTATCCCCCCCATCATTATTGGAATGACGGTCGTCAGCATCGGCACATCCCTACCTGAGATTATTGTCTCTGTTGCAGCATCAATGAATGGGCAGCTCGATTTAGCCGTCGGTACCGCCATCGGCTCCAACATCACCAATATTCTTCTTATTTTAGGCCTGTCAGCACTCATTCATCCTTTTACCGTGCATTCCGATGTTCTGCGTCGTGAATTACCGTTAATGTTGCTGGTAAGCATTTTGGCCGCGTCCGTGCTGTATGACGGGCAGTTAAGCCGCAGTGATGGCCTCTTTCTTCTGCTTCTGGCCGTGCTATGGCTGCTATTCATTGTTAAAATCGCCCGTCTGGCAGAACGCCAGGGCAATGACAGCCTGACCCGGGAGCAAGTAGCGGAACTGCCTCGCGAAGGCGGATTGCCTGTCGCATTTTTATGGTTGGGGATAGCGCTGATCATCATGCCAATGGCAACGCGTATGGTGGTTGATAACGCCACTGTACTGGCAAATTACTTTGCCATGAGCGAACTCACCATCGGGCTGACGGTGGTCGCCATTGGTACCAGCCTGCCAGAACTGGCAACCGCCATTGCAGGTTTGCGTAAAGGTGAAAACGATATTGCCGTTGGTAACATCATCGGCGCGAACATTTTTAATATAGTTATCGTTCTTGGGTTACCTGCACTGATTACACCGGGCGAGGTCAACCCGATGGCCTTCATCCGTGACTATAGCGTCATGCTGCTGGTGAGCGTTATTTTTGCATTACTCTGCTGGCGACGTCCGCGCCAGATTGGTCGTGGCGCGGGGGCGCTTCTGACCAGCGGTTTTATCATATGGCTGGCGATGCTGTATTGGTTATCGCCACTTCTCGTTGGATAACTGGAAACGCATTATGTCGCACTTAGAGTTGCAACCGGGTTTTGACTTTCAGCAAGCAGGCAAGGAAGTCCTGACAATTGAACGTGAAGGCCTGGCGGAGCTTGATCAGTACATCAACCAGAACTTTACCCTCGCCTGTGAAAAGATTTTCAGTTGCCCGGGTAAAGTCGTGGTGATGGGAATGGGAAAATCAGGGCATATCGGGCGCAAGATGGCCGCCACGTTTGCCAGTACCGGCACGCCCTCATTTTTTGTGCATCCTGGCGAAGCCGCACACGGCGATCTGGGTATGGTGTCACCGCAGGACGTCGTGATTGCCATTTCTAACTCAGGTGAATCTAATGAGATTGCAGCGTTAATTCCGGTGTTAAAACGCCTGCACGTCCCCCTTATTTGCATGACGGGTCGTCCGGAAAGCAGTATGGCGCGTGCAGCAGATGTCCATCTGTGTGTTAAAGTGCCCAAAGAAGCCTGCCCATTAGGTCTGGCACCGACCAGCAGTACGACCGCAACGCTGGTCATGGGCGATGCGCTTGCCGTTGCGTTACTCAAAGCACGCGGCTTCACCGCAGAAGATTTTGCGTTATCTCATCCTGGTGGCGCACTGGGGCGTAAGCTTTTGTTGCGCGTAAACGATATTATGCATACGGGAGACGAAATCCCGCATGTGACTAAAAGCGCCAGTCTGCGTGATGCCTTACTGGAGATCACGCGGAAAAATCTCGGCATGACCGTCATTTGCGATGACGCGATGAAGATTGACGGCATCTTTACGGATGGCGATTTACGTCGTGTCTTCGATATGGGCGTTGATGTACGCCAGTTAGGCATTGCCGATGTGATGACCCCTGGGGGCATTCGCGTGCGTCCAGGGATTCTTGCCGTTGATGCCCTGAACTTAATGCAGTCCCGCCATATCACCTCGGTAATGGTTGCTGATGGCGACCAGTTACTGGGTGTGTTACATATGCATGATCTGCTGCGTGCAGGTGTAGTGTAAGAAACTCAAGGATAAAGAAAATGAGTAAAGCAGGTGCGTCGCTTGCGACCTGTTATGGACCCGTCAGCACTGACGTCATCACCAGGGCAGAAAACATCCGTCTGCTGATCCTTGATGTGGATGGCGTGCTGTCTGATGGTCTGATTTATATGGGCAACAACGGTGAAGAGCTGAAGGCGTTTAACGTCCGCGATGGCTACGGAATTCGCTGCGCGCTCACTTCCGGTATTGAGGTTGCCATTATTACCGGACGAAAGGCTAAACTTGTAGAAGATCGCTGTGCCACATTAGGGATCACACATCTGTATCAGGGGCAGTCGGACAAACTGGTTGCCTTTGGCGATCTGCTTAGCAAACTGGCAATCGCGCCTGAGAATGTGGCGTATGTCGGCGATGACCTGATCGACTGGCCGGTGATGGCAAAAGTGGGATTAAGCGTCGCGGTAGCGGATGCTCATCCGTTGCTGATCCCGCGGGCCGATTACGTCACCCGTATCGACGGGGGGCGCGGCGCAGTGCGCGAAGTCTGCGACTTATTACTCCTGGCGCAGGGCAAACTGGATGAGGCCAAAGGGCAATCGATATGAGCAAAACCAGACGTTGGGTTATCATTCTACTGTCGCTGGCTGTCCTTGTGATGATTGGTATTAACCTGGCAGACAAAGACGACACCGCCCAGGTTGTCGTTAATAACAACGAGCCAACCTATAAGAGCGAGCATACCGACACCGTCGTGTACAGCCCTGAGGGCGCGCTGAGCTATCATTTGATCGCGCAACACGTTGAATATTATTCAGATCAAGCAGTTTCGTGGTTCACCCAACCGGTGTTAACCACGTTTGATAAGGACAAAGTACCGACCTGGTCGATCAAGGCCGATAAGGCCAAGTTGACCAACGATCGGATGCTGTACCTGTATGGCCATGTTGAGGTTAACGCGCTGGTGCCTGACTCTCAACTACGCAGAATTACTACCGATAACGCGCAGATCAACCTTGTGACGCAAGATGTCACTTCCGATGATCTGGTCACGTTGTATGGAACAACATTTAACTCCAGCGGACTGAAGATGCGCGGCA
This sequence comes from Citrobacter sp. Awk 2, assembly GCF_028069815.1. Classification (NCBI taxonomy): domain Bacteria; kingdom Pseudomonadati; phylum Pseudomonadota; class Gammaproteobacteria; order Enterobacterales; family Enterobacteriaceae; genus Citrobacter; species Citrobacter sp. Awk 2. Next base: position 19,555 of record NZ_JANEWL010000003.1, on the reverse strand, counting down.
ACTTACGCAGCAAGAACGCCGAGCTGATTGAAAAGGTTAGAACCTCATATGAAATCCAAAACAAACAAACTCAGCCTTAATCTTGTGCTTGCCAGCTCACTTCTGGCCACCAGCATTCCGGCATTTGCCGTCACTGGCGATACCGAGCAACCGATTCACATTGAATCGGACCAGCAGTCTCTGGATATGCAGGGCAACGTGGTGACGTTTACCGGCAATGTCATCGTGACTCAGGGCACGATCAAAATTAATGCCGATAAGGTCGTCGTCACGCGTCCGGGCGGTGAAGACGGTAAAGAAGTGATTGATGGATATGGCAATCCGGCGACCTTTTACCAGATGCAGGACAATGGTAAACCGGTTAAAGGCCACGCCTCACAGATGCACTATGAGCTGGCAAAAGATTTCGTCGTCCTTACCGGTAAGGCTTATCTGGAACAGCTCGATAGCAACATCACGGGCGATAAGATCACCTATCTGGTAAAAGAACAGAAAATGCAGGCCTTCAGTGAGAAAGGCAAACGCGTCACCACCGTTCTGGTTCCGTCGCAATTGCAGGACAAAAACAAGACCAAGGCTCCGGCAGAGAAAAAAGGTAACTGATTCGTTATGGCAACATTAACTGCAAAGAATCTTGCAAAAGCCTACAAAGGCCGTCGTGTGGTGGAAGATGTCAGCCTGACCGTCAACTCCGGGGAGATCGTCGGTCTGCTCGGTCCTAACGGTGCGGGCAAAACCACAACCTTTTACATGGTAGTCGGCATTGTGCCGCGCGATGCTGGCAACATTATCATTGATGACGAAGATATCAGTCTGTTACCTCTGCATGCGCGTGCCCGTCGCGGTATCGGGTACTTACCGCAGGAAGCCTCTATTTTTCGTCGCCTGAGTGTATTTGATAACCTGATGGCGGTTCTGCAAATTCGTGACGATCTTTCCAGCGAGCAGCGTGAAGATCGCGCCAATGAGCTGATGGAAGAATTCCATATCGAACATCTGCGTGACAGCCTTGGACAGGCACTCTCCGGTGGGGAACGCCGCCGTGTGGAGATCGCCCGCGCACTGGCAGCTAATCCCAAATTTATCCTGTTGGATGAACCCTTTGCCGGTGTTGACCCGATTTCCGTCATTGACATCAAACGTATTATTGAACACCTGCGCGACAGCGGGCTTGGCGTGCTGATTACCGACCATAACGTGCGCGAAACGCTGGCTGTTTGTGAGCGCGCCTACATTGTGAGCCAGGGACACCTGATCGCACACGGTACGCCGACAGAAATCCTGCAGGACGAGCACGTTAAACGCGTATACCTTGGGGAAGACTTCAGACTCTGATAGGGTAGTAGACTTCACGTCACCGCAGGAGACAACAACTCTGAACATGAAGCAAGGTTTGCAACTCAGGCTTAGCCAACAACTGGCGATGACGCCTCAGCTACAACAGGCTATCCGTCTGTTGCAGTTGTCCACGCTGGAACTTCAGCAAGAACTTCAGCAAGCGCTGGAAAGTAACCCACTGCTCGAGCAAACCGATCTTCACGACGAAATTGATACCCAGGAAAAGCAGGATAGCGAATCCCTCGATACGGCTGACGCACTCGAACAAAAAGAGATGCCGGAAGAGCTACCGCTGGATGCCAGTTGGGATGAGATTTACACCGCAGGTACGCCGTCTGGCACCAGCGGGGATTACATCGACGACGAACTGCCTGTGTATCAGGGTGAAACCACGCAATCGCTGCAAGATTACCTGATGTGGCAGGTGGAACTGACGCCATTCTCAGATACCGATCGTGCTATTGCCACGTCAATTGTGGATGCAGTCGACGAAACGGGCTATCTCACCGTCACGCTGGACGACATACTCGACAGCATGGGCGATGACGACGTCGGTATCGATGAAGTCGAAGCCGTGCTTAAACGCGTTCAGCGTTTTGATCCCGTGGGTGTGGCAGCAAAAGATCTCCGCGATTGCTTACTGATCCAGCTTTCGCAGTTTGACAAAGCCACTTCATGGTTGGAAGAAGCACGTCTGATCATCAGCGATCACCTTGATCTGCTCGCCAACCACGACTTCCGCACCCTGATGCGCGTAACCCGACTGAAAGAAGATGTGCTGAAAGAAGCCGTCAATCTTATCCAGTCGCTTGACCCAAGACCTGGACAATCTATCCAGACCGGTGAACCAGAGTACGTCATCCCGGATGTGCTGGTGCGTAAGCATAACGATCGCTGGGTAGTCGAACTCAACAGTGACAGCATTCCGCGTTTACAGATCAACCAACACTACGCCGCCCTGTGCAATAACGCGCGCAATGATGCTGACAGCCAGTTCATTCGTAGCAACCTTCAGGATGCAAAATGGCTGATTAAAAGTCTGGAAAGCCGCAATGACACGCTATTGCGCGTTAGCCGCTGTATCGTTGAGCAACAGCAAGCCTTCTTTGAGCAAGGCGAAGAGTATATGAAACCGATGGTGCTGGCCGATATCGCCCAGGCCGTCGAAATGCATGAATCGACCATTTCCCGAGTGACCACGCAAAAGTATCTGCACAGTCCGCGCGGCATTTTTGAATTGAAGTATTTCTTCTCCAGTCACGTCAACACTGAAGGCGGAGGCGAAGCCTCTTCTACAGCTATCCGCGCACTGGTGAAGAAATTAATTGCGGCCGAGAACCCTGCGAAACCGCTGAGTGACAGCAAGTTAACCTCTATGCTGTCAGAACAAGGTATCATGGTGGCGCGCCGCACCGTTGCGAAGTACCGAGAGTCTTTATCCATTCCGCCGTCTAACCAGCGCAAACAGCTGGTTTGACCCAACCGATAAGGAAGACACTATGCAGCTCAACATCACTGGAAATAACGTCGAAATCACTGAGGCCCTGCGCGACTTTGTCACCACAAAGTTCGCCAAGCTTGAACAATATTTCGACCGGATTAATCAGGTCTATATTGTGTTGAAAGTGGAGAAGGTCACACATATCTCGGATGCAACACTGCATGTGAACGGTGGCGAAATTCATGCCAGCGCGGAAGGTCAGGATATGTACGCCGCCATTGACGGTTTAATTGATAAACTGGCTCGGCAGTTAACAAAACATAAAGATAAACTGAAACAGCACTAACTTGTCCGGGCAGTTAGCGGGTGCAGGACGGCCTGTTGTGCAGCACAACGGGCCATTTGTACAGTTAGCGCTTAGGTGAAATTATGACAAATAACGATACGACTCTACAACTGAGCAATGTTCTTAACCAGGAATGTACGCGCGCGGCCGTTCACTGCCAAAGCAAGAAACGCGCACTGGAAATCATCAGTGAACTGGCGGCAAAACAACTCAGCTTGCCTCCTCAGGTGGTATTTGAAGCCATTCTGACGCGTGAAAAAATGGGCAGTACCGGTATTGGCAATGGTATTGCCATTCCGCATGGAAAGCTGGAAGAAGACACCCTGCGTGCGGTTGGTGTATTTGTTCAACTTGAAACGCCAATCGCGTTCGATGCCATTGATAATCAGCCAGTCGATCTGCTTTTCGCCCTGCTGGTCCCGGCGGACCAAACCAAGACGCATTTGCATACGTTGTCACTGGTCGCAAAACGTCTGGCAGATAAAACCATCTGTCGTCGCCTGCGCGCCGCGCAGAGTGACCAGGAGTTGTATCAAATCATCACTGACACCGAAGGTGGACAGGATGAAGCATAACAACCCAATGGCATCCTTTTCTGTCGTTGTGAGGAGAAACAGTACATGGTACTGATGATCGTCAGCGGTCGTTCAGGGTCAGGTAAGTCTGTCGCCCTGCGCGCGCTGGAAGATATGGGTTTTTACTGCGTGGATAACCTTCCCGTCGTGTTGTTGCCCGAACTGGCTCGAACCCTCGCCGATCGCCAGATATCTGCGGCTGTCAGCATTGATGTGCGCAACATGCCCGAGTCCCCGGAGATTTTTGAGCAGGCCATGAGTAACCTGCCTGAAGGCTTCTCACCGCAACTGCTGTTCCTTGATGCCGACCGTAACACGCTGATTCGCCGCTACAGCGATACGCGCCGTTTACACCCGCTGTCCAGCAAGAACTTGTCCCTGGAAAGCGCTATCGATAAAGAAAGCGATTTACTGGAGCCGTTGCGTTCGCGCGCTGACCTGATCGTAGACACCTCTGAAATGTCTGTGCACGAGCTGGCGGAAATGTTACGTACCCGACTGCTGGGCAAACGTGAACGTGAATTAACGATGGTATTTGAGTCCTTTGGCTTTAAACACGGAATCCCTATTGATGCGGATTACGTCTTTGATGTCCGCTTCCTGCCTAACCCGCACTGGGATCCAAAGCTACGCCCGATGACCGGTCTGGACAGGCCCGTCGCGGCCTTCCTCGACAGACACACAGAAGTACACAATTTTATCTACCAGACTCGCAGCTATCTTGAGCTATGGTTACCCATGCTGGAGACCAACAACCGCAGCTACCTCACTGTAGCCATCGGCTGTACCGGCGGGAAACACCGTTCGGTGTATATTGCAGAGCAACTGGCAGACTACTTCCGCTCACGCGGTAAAAACGTGCAGTCACGCCATCGTACGTTGGAAAAACGCAAATCATGACCGTGAAGCAAACTGTTGAAATCACGAATAAGCTGGGCATGCATGCCCGGCCGGCAATGAAACTGTTTGAGCTAATGCAGGGTTTTGAAGCAGAAGTTCTGCTGCGTAATGATGAAGGAACGGAAGCCGAGGCAAACAGCGTTATCGCTCTGCTGATGCTGGATTCCGCCAAAGGACGCCAGATAGAAGTTGAAGCCACGGGTCCGCAGGAAGTTGAGGCCCTGGCCGCGGTAATTGCCCTGTTTAACTCGGGATTTGACGAGGATTAGTGAAGTGCCTGATGCGCTACGCTTATCAGGCCTACACGGCAATGACCTACTCCAGTAGGCCGGATAAGGCGTTTACGCCGCATCCGGCGATAACCCCGTTAATACAGCTTATTTTCACGCATAAACGACTCACCGCCCAGCTGGCGCATTTGGCGCATGATCCACGCCTGACGACTGCGCACATAGCCGGAAGGCGCACTCGCCTTAAAACGTAACGGATTGGGCAGAACCGCCGCCAGCAATGCCGCTTCAGACGGGCTAAGACGGCTGGCGGGTTTATGGAAATAGCGCTGTGATGCAGCCTCTACACCGAATACTCCATCACCAAACTCCGCAATATTCAAATAAACCGTCAGGATGCGCTTCTTGCTCCAGACTGTTTCTATCCCCAGCGTTAACCCGGCCTCGAGCCCTTTGCGCACCCAGCTACGCCCATCCCACAAAAAGAGGTTTTTTGCCGTTTGTTGCGATAACGTCGAGGCACCCCGAATACGGTTTTCATTACGTTCGTTATGCGCCAACGCTTTCTCTATCGCAGAGACATCAAATCCCCAGTGGTCGGGAAATTTCTGGTCCTCAGCGGCAATGACCGCCAGCCCCATCCATGGTGATATCTCATCCATACTGACCCAGTCAGAATGCGCCACATAACCGAAATCACCCTGTATCCAGGCGCCAAGCTGCCGCTCAATCATGACCGCCGAGAAAGGAACGGGCATCACGCTGAAGAGCGCTATACCCCCGCCCCAGAACACGGCGAGGACAATAACTGCCCGCAGAAATAGACGTCGCAGAAAGGCGGTAGCCCCTTTTCTCATTCAGCCAGTACCAGAACACGTGAGACCAGTTTGTCGATCCCACTCGCCGCCTGGGCGATATCCTGCGCCAGCATGTAAGCAGGCGTGGTGACAACTTTATTATCTTCATCAACCACAATGTCATCGACCGGGCAAGGCACATGTTCAGCACCCATCTCTTCCAGCACTTCCGCTGTATCGATGTCAGTGCCAATGGTCAGACGCAGCGGGAAGTCAAAAATCTTGGGTAACATAGCAGGAGCAATACACATGAATCCCAGGGGTTTTCTGGCCTGATGCAGCGCCTTCGCCAGCGCGGCTAAGTCGCTATCAACCCGGCATTCACTGCCCTGGCTGGCAAAATTGCTCAGATTTTTTGCTGCGCCAAACCCGCCCGGCACAATTAGCGCATCCAGCTCCGTTGCAACCGCCTGGGCCAGGGGGCGAATATCACCACGCGTAATACGCGCAGCTTCAATCAGGACATTGCGCGTTTCCGGCATCGGCTCGCCCGTCAGATGATTAATCACATCCGCCTGCTGTTTATCTGGCGCAAAGCAGATAGCCTGAGCGCCATTGCGGGCAATAGCCAGCAGCGTGAGTACGGCTTCGTGGATTTCTGTACCGTCATACACGCCACATCCGCTGAGCACTACGCCAACTTTTTTCATCGTGATACTCCTTTCGCAACTGACTGAAGCATATTAATAATTCTGATTAGAATGCCACGCTTCACACATTTAACTGATTCATGTAACAAATTATTTAAGATTTGCTATCTTAACTGCGTGCGGCCTGAAAATTAGGGCTGCGCCCTTGTAAACAATGATAATAATTTACGGCGCAGCCACGATTTCCCTGGTGTTGGCGCAGTATTCGCGCACCCCGGTCAAGCCGGGGTCATTTTTTTTCCACGCTCGCAACCCAGGCTCTTAATACCGCCACGTCGTGCTGCCACTCCTGCTTCATCTCTTCAATCCATTCAGCCACGTTATCTTCCCAGGCAGGAAGGTCGGGTGATTGAATTTGCTGCCCCAACTGTTGCAGGTGCCGCAGACCGACAGATCCAGCCGCACCTTTAATTTTATGACCTTCCTCAACCACGCCTTTTTTATCACGGGCAGTCAGATTAGACTCCAGCACGCTCAAATATCCCGGCATCATTTTCTCAAACACCGCCAGACCGTCGGTGATCAACTTCGGCCCGACCAGTTCGAGGTATTGTTCCAACATGGGAATATCTAACAGCGCTTGCGATTTACTGCTTTCTTCAGATGTCACAGTGCTCTCCTCTTCGTTTCGGGTATCCCAGTATTTTTTGATCATGGCGGTTAACGCCGGAACTGACAGCGGCTTACTCAGCACGTCGTCCATTCCTGCATCCAGATATTCTTTTTTATCTTTCAGTACGTTGGCGGTGAGAGCCACCAGCGGTGGGAGATCCTCGCGCGCATATTTTTGGGTCAGCTCGCGGGAGATATCGAGCCCTGTCATATCCGGTAGCTGAATATCCAGCAGCACCAGGTCATATTCACCCGGTTTGAACATATCCAGCGCGGCTTGCCCGGTCATCGCGACATCCACGCTATTGCCCAGTTTTTCCAGCACCGAACGTGCTACGATGACGTTCAGTTCAATGTCTTCCACCAGCAGCACATTCAGGGCGGGTAACGGCATTTCATCGTCTTCAAAAGCATCTTCAATCTCTTCCGCCACGGCAGGAGCATGCACGGTTAGCGTAAAGATGGAGCCTTTTCCGGCCTGGCTGGAAACCGTAATATCACCGCCCATATTTTTCGCCAGACGCTTCGATACGGCCAGTCCAATCCCGGTTCCCGTTGCCGGTTTACCACCATGGCTGTCCTTCACCTGATAGTACATGGCGAAGATTTTATCCTGCTCATCCTGTGGAATACCGATCCCGGAATCCTCCACTTCAAAATGCAGTATGTCTCCCTCGTCATAGCGCGCCCGCACGGTCACCTGCCCTTGCTGGGTAAATTTCACGGCATTGCTGATCAGATTCCACAGAATTTGACGCAGACGCGTTCCGTCTGTGATGACCTTATGTGGCAGCGGTAGCGTCGGCTCAAGAACAAAGCGCAATCCTTTTTGTTGCGCCTGCAAGCCGGAGAGGTTTTCCAGATCCGCCATAAAGCTGGTGAAATCGATTGGCTGGTTATCGAGCTGGACTTTGCGCCGCTCCATCTTATCCATATCGATAATATCGTTGAAAATGTTCCCCAACGTCACGGCGGAAACATGGATAGTTTTGAGATATTTTTCCTGCTCAGCGGTTAAATCTGTATCCAACAGGATCCGACTTAAACCGACGATACCGTTAAGCGGCGTACGCAGCTCGTGGCTGATCGTAGAGATAAAGGTGGTCTTGTCACGGCTGGCGCGCTCAAGAGCGTCCTGATAGCGCTTACGCTCGGTAATATCACGACCAAAGCCCATCAGACCGTGTCGCTTCCCGACGCGGTCGTAGTAAGGCACTTTACGTATCTCAAAGCAGGCTTTGCGCCCGTCCGGATAGTCGAGCCATTGCTCATAGGTCAGCGAAACGTTATGGCGGAATACCTTCTCGTCGGTTTCAATAACTTTTTCCGCCGCTTCTGGCGAATACACATCAGCCGGTTTTAGATTCACCAGTTGCTTTTCGCTCTTACCGGTCAGCAGCTCCATAGCACGGTTACAGCCGGAAAACTCTTTATCTTCATTGCGATAAAAAACCAGATCCGGTGAAGCATCAAGGAAAGAACGTAAAAATGAAGATTGCTGCTCAAGCTGGATCTGCGCTTCTTCACGCTCTTTGATTTCGACCTTCAGTTGTTCAAACGTCTCCTGCCGCTCCGCTTCCGCCTTTTCACGTTCGACAATCTCCTGATTGAGTTGGGCGATATTATCCTTCAACTGCACGTTGAGCTTGAGATCGCGCTCGCGCATCTCTTCCAGCTTCTGTACCAGTCGTGAAAGGCGTTGCCGGGACTCCTCCAGTTGTTCAACCACCACCGACAAGAAGTAGACGGCCCACGGGGTAATTAACAGGCCAAAAAAGATAGAACGGATGACATCAATGCTTTCTACCTGGCCATGCAGCACCATAGTGACAGCCATCTGCACCACAATTGCCAACACAACCAAAGCCAGCGCCAACAGCAGCGAAAAGCGCACCAGACCTAACTTCATCATTAGGTCGACATAGTATTGCGCCAGCATACGAATTTGCTTCATAGAGGGTTCCTTCACGACAACTTGGCACAATAATACTCAATTCTCAGCGTGACGTTTAAGATTGTGCAAGAAATGCGGGGGTTATCGGTGAAATGACTGGGGAGTGGTTCATCATAGGCCTGATAAGCCAGGCACCATCAGGCAAGCAGGCGCAGATTGCCGGATGTCGCTTCGCTAATCCGGCCTACGACCTACAGAAGGTTAGTTCCCCGGCTGAATCCACGGCGTACCCAGCGCCGAGCCTTGCACGCCGTGCTCGTTAAGGTACTTATCCAGTTCGACCATCCCGGTCCAGCGGTTTTCACACCATAGCGGTGCCAACAGCGTTGGGCGGCGCGCGCTGGCGGAAATACGGTGATAAATCACCTCGGGTGGCGTATGGCGAATCATCTCACCTGCTGTGACCGTGTACGCATCCAGTTCGATGCCGTGCAACCGTCCGGCCTCCCAGGCTTTCGCCATCGTACTGCCCTTCACGATATGCAGCGGATGCAGCTTAATACCGTCGACGCCTGTCTCGACCACACGTTCCATCGTTTGCAGGCATTCCGCTTGCCCTTCTCCCGGCAAACCGACAATAAGGTGTGAACATACTTTCAGCCCACGCTCCCGTGCCAGTTGGGTGGTACGTTGATAGCAGGCAAAATCATGCCCACGATTAATGCGATGCAGCGTCTTGTCATGGGCCGTTTGCAAACCCAGTTCCAGCCACACTTCGTAGCCCTGATCCTTGTACTCGCATAGCAGATCGAGCACAGCATCCGGCACACAGTCAGGGCGCGTGCCAACACACAGCCCGACGATGCTGGCCTGACTAACCGCCTGTTGGTACATCGAACGCAGCACCTGTACTTCCGCAAAGGTACTGGTGTATGCCTGAAAATAGGCCAGATAGCGCTTCGCGCGATTCACTAATTGCGCCTGATGCTCAAGTTGTTCAGCGATAGAATGATGCTGCTGCGCTTCGTCAGCAAAGGAGGCAACATTACAGAAGGTACATCCGCCACGTCCAATGGTGCCATCGCGATTTGGGCAGCTAAACCCGCCGTGTAGCGTGAGTTTATGAACCTTTTGCCCATAACGGCGAGAAAGATCCCCACCAAACATATTGACTAATTTCTGTAACTGCATAATCTGATAGACCGCGCCTTGAAAAGAGGCCAAAGCCTGCCATTTTTTGCCCCAGTCGGCGATGACCTGGATCAATCGCCCTGGCGAGCCTTTATTCATTGAATAATCATTCAAAATAATCGAAATTTCATTCAATCAAAAAGTCATTATTTTTCCTTATATCTCGCTATTTTTTTTATCTTCTGATGGCTCTCATATAAAAACAGTATCTTTAAGACGCCGAAAGTCTACAAACCAGCATAAAATACCAAATATTGAGATAAACAAAGGGAGGACGGGAGATAACCGGCCTTTCTGACAGTGAGACAGATCACACTTCACCAGCGATCTCACTCAGGTTAAATCAATGTAAAAACACCTTTATTTTCAATGCTTTCATAAAGTTAATCGCCCTATAGCACATTTTTGCATAAATAAGATTGCCATTTGACCTGTGTGTGGATTCCCGATAACTTGGAAATCCGCTGGAAGCTTTCTGGATGAGCAGCCTGCTCATCATATTTATGCAGTAATTGAGATTCCCTCTGAAGCAAGTCCTCAAACTTGTTTGACCTATGCGAAAAGGATAAAGAGGGCGAATGCGAGGTGAGCGAATGAAACGCAAACCCCGTCGCCATGCTCTTGGTGTGCCCGCGCGCAAACGGTATCGGAGAGGTGTCCCGCAGAGCCTGGGGAGGTTCACTGATATGTTGTACGATAAATCCCTTGAGAAGGATAACTGTGGTTTCGGCCTGATCGCCCACATAGAAGGCGAACCTAGCCACAAGGTAGTGCGTACCGCCATACACGCGCTGGCCCGTATGCAGCACCGTGGCGCAATTCTTGCCGATGGCAAAACCGGCGATGGTTGCGGCTTGCTGTTACAAAAACCTGACCGCTTTTTCCGCATTGTTGCGCAAGAGCGCGGCTGGCGTTTAGCTAAAAACTACGCCGTTGGCATGATCTTTTTAAATAAAGACCCTGAACTGGCGGCGGCATCTCGTCGCATTGTTGAAGAAGAATTACAGCAGGAGACTCTGTCGATCGTAGGCTGGCGCGACGTGCCAACCAACGAAGGAGTTCTCGGTGAAATCGCCCTTTCCTCCCTGCCTCGTATTGAGCAAATTTTTGTCAACGCCCCTGCGGGCTGGCGTCCACGCGATATGGAACGCCGCCTGTTCATCGCACGCCGTCGTATCGAAAAACGCCTCCAGAACGATAAAGACTTCTACATCTGTAGCTTGTCTAATCTGGTTAATATCTATAAAGGTCTGTGTATGCCGGCAGATTTGCCGCGCTTTTACCTGGACCTCGCGGACCTGCGCCTGGAGTCGGCCATCTGCCTGTTCCACCAACGCTTCTCCACCAACACCGTGCCGCGCTGGCCGCTGGCACAACCGTTCCGCTACCTGGCACACAACGGTGAAATCAACACCATCACCGGCAACCGCCAGTGGGCACGCGCACGTACCTATAAATTCCAGACGCCGCTGATCCCTGACCTGCACGACGCCGCGCCGTTCGTCAACGAAACCGGCTCCGATTCAAGTTCTATGGATAACATGCTGGAACTGCTGCTGGCGGGGGGCATGGACATCATCCGTGCTATGCGCCTGCTGGTACCGCCAGCCTGGCAGAACAACCCGGATATGGACCCGGAACTGCGCGCGTTCTTTGATTTTAACTCCATGCACATGGAACCATGGGACGGTCCGGCAGGTATTGTCATGTCAGACGGTCGCTTCGCCGCCTGTAACCTTGACCGTAACGGCCTGCGCCCGGCGCGCTATGTCATCACCAAAGACAAACTCATCACCTGCGCTTCTGAGGTTGGGATCTGGGATTATCAGCCGGATGAAGTGGTCGAGAAAGGTCGCGTCGGCCCGGGCGAACTGATGGTTATCGATACCCGCAGCGGACGCATTCTGCATTCAGCCGAAACTGATGACGATCTGAAAAGCCGCCACCCGTATAAAGAGTGGATGGAGAAGAACGTCCGCCGACTGGTGCCGTTTGAAGATCTGCCAGACGATCAGGTCGGCAGCCGCGAACTGGACGATGATACCCTCGCCAGCTACCAGAAGCAGTTTAACTACAGCGCCGAAGAGCTGGACTCCGTCATTCGGGTCCTGGGAGAGAACGGCCAGGAAGCCGTTGGGTCAATGGGTGATGACACCCCGTTTGCCGTGCTCTCCAGCCAACCACGCATTATTTATGACTACTTCCGTCAGCAGTTCGCGCAGGTCACAAACCCGCCTATCGACCCGCTGCGTGAAGCGCACGTGATGTCGCTGGCCACCAGCATCGGTCGTGAGATGAACGTCTTTTGCGAAGCAGAAGGCCAGGCACACCGCCTGAGCTTCAAATCGCCGATTCTGCTGTACTCCGATTTCACCCAGCTCACCACCATGAAAGAAGAGCACTATCGCGCCGACCGGCTGGATATCACCTTCGACGTGACGGAAACCACGCTGGAAGAAACGGTCAAAGCCCTGTGCGATAAAGCCGAACAGATGGTACGTAACGGTACGGTACTGTTGGTGCTCTCTGACCGTAATATCGCGAAAAACCGCTTACCGGTTCCTGCCCCCATGGCTGTCGGGGCGGTACAAACCCGTCTGGTAGAACAAAACCTGCGTTGCGATGCCAACATCATCGTCGAAACCGCAAGCGCCCGCGATCCCCACCATTTTGCTGTGCTGCTGGGCTTTGGCGCGACGGCTATTTATCCGTATCTCGCCTATGAAACGTTGGGACGTCTGATCGATACCCAGGCGATCGCCAAAGATTACCGGACCGTGATGCAGAACTACCGTAACGGCATCAACAAAGGTCTGTACAAAATCATGTCCAAAATGGGCATTTCGACCATCGCCTCTTACCGTTGCTCCAAGCTGTTCGAAGCCGTTGGCCTCCACGACGATGTCGTTGCGCTGTGTTTCCAGGGCGTGGTTAGCCGCATCAGTGGTGCAGGTTTTACTGACTTCCAGCAGGATCTGCTAAACCTCTCCAAACATGCCTGGCTGGCACGCAAACCCATTAGCCAGGGCGGGCTGCTGAAGTACGTTCATGGCGGTGAGTATCACGCCTACAACCCTGACGTAGTGCGCACACTGCAACAGGCGGTACAAAGTGGCGAATATAGCGACTATCAGGAATATGCCAAGCTGGTGAATGAGCGCCCGGCAGCCACGCTGCGCGATCTGCTGGCGATCACACCTGGTGATGAAGCCGTAAGCATTGACGAGGTAGAACCCGCAACCGAGCTGTTTAAACGCTTTGATACTGCCGCCATGTCTATCGGCGCATTAAGCCCGGAAGCACATGAGGCGCTGGCGGAAGCGATGAACAGCATCGGCGGTAACTCCAACTCCGGCGAAGGTGGTGAAGATCCGGCGCGCTATGGCACGAATAAAGTGTCACGCATTAAGCAGGTCGCATCCGGTCGCTTTGGTGTGACCCCGGCATACCTGGTCAACGCCGATGTTATCCAGATTAAAGTCGCTCAGGGTGCGAAACCGGGTGAAGGGGGTCAGTTGCCAGGTGACAAAGTGACGCCGTACATAGCGAAGCTTCGCTATTCCGTACCTGGCGTGACGCTGATCTCCCCGCCGCCGCACCACGATATTTACTCTATCGAGGACTTAGCGCAGCTGATTTTCGACCTGAAACAGGTCAATCCGAAAGCAATGATTTCCGTGAAGCTGGTTTCCGAACCCGGCGTCGGCACTATTGCCACTGGCGTGGCGAAAGCCTACGCGGATCTGATCACCATCGCGGGCTACGATGGCGGCACCGGCGCAAGCCCGCTGTCATCGGTGAAATACGCGGGTTGTCCGTGGGAGCTGGGCCTGGTGGAAACTCAACAGGCACTGGTCGCTAATGGCCTGCGTCACAAGATTCGTCTGCAGGTCGATGGCGGTCTGAAAACCGGTGTCGACATCATCAAAGCGGCCATCCTCGGCGCAGAAAGTTTTGGCTTCGGCACCGGCCCAATGGTCGCGCTGGGCTGTAAATACCTGCGTATTTGCCACCTGAACAACTGCGCAACCGGTGTGGCAACGCAGGACGACAAACTGCGTAAGAATCACTATCACGGCCTGCCGTTCAAAGTGACAAACTACTTTGAATTTATTGCCCGTGAAGTTCGCGAGCTGATGGCACAGCTGGGCGTGAAGCGTCTGGTGGATCTGATTGGCCGCACCGACCTGCTGAAAGAGCTGGAAGGATTTACCGCCAAACAGCAGAAGCTGGAACTGTCTCGCTTGCTGGAAACCGCCGAGCCACATCCCGGAAAAGCGCTGTTCTGCACCGAGAACAACCCGCCGTTTGATAACGGTGTGCTGAACGCGCAGTTACTGCAACAGGCAAAACCATTTGTCGATGAGCGCCAGAGCAAAACCTTCTGGTTTGATATTCGCAACACCGACCGTTCAGTTGGCGCGTCGTTATCAGGTTATATTGCCCAGACACACGGCGATCAGGGCCTGGCGTCTGACCCGATCAAAGCGCACTTCAGCGGTACCGCAGGCCAGAGCTTCGGCGTATGGAATGCGGGTGGCGTAGAACTGTATCTGACCGGCGATGCCAACGACTATGTCGGCAAAGGCATGGCGGGCGGTTTGCTGGCGGTGCGCCCTCCGGTCGGTTCTGCCTTTCCGAGTCATAAAGCGAGCATCATCGGTAACACCTGCCTGTATGGTGCCACCGGTGGTCGTCTGTTCGCCGCAGGTCGCGCGGGTGAGCGCTTTGCTGTGCGTAACTCGGGTGCGATTACCGTGGTAGAAGGCATTGGTGATAACGGCTGTGAATATATGACCGGCGGCATCGTCTGTATTCTTGGGAAAACTGGCGTTAACTTCGGTGCAGGTATGACAGGCGGCTTTGCCTACGTGCTGGACGAAGACGGCGAATTCCGCAAACGCGTGAATCCGGAACTGGTTGAAGTATTGAACGTGGACTCTTTGGCTATCCACGAAGAGCATCTGCGCGGTTTAATTACCGAACACGTACAGCATACCGGCTCTTCGCACGGCGAAGAGATTCTGGCGAACTGGCCAGCGTTCTCAGCGAAATTCGCGCTGGTAAAACCAAAGTCCAGTGATGTGAAAGCACTGTTGGGTCACCGTAGTCGTAGCGCAGCTGAGCTGCGTGTGCAGGCGCAGTAAGGGGTAGCAGCAATGAGTCAGAACGTATACCAATTTATCGACCTGCAGCGCGTTGATCCGCCAAAGAAACCGCTGAAGATCCGTAAGATCGAGTTTATCGAAATTTACGAGCCATTTTCAGAAGGTCAGGCTAAGGCACAGGCAGACCGCTGCCTGTCCTGCGGTAACCCGTACTGTGAGTGGAAATGCCCGGTACATAACTACATCCCGAACTGGCTGAAGCTGGCTAACGAAGGGCGTATCTTTGAAGCAGCAGAGCTGTCTCACCAGACCAACACGCTGCCGGAAGTGTGCGGCCGTGTCTGTCCGCAGGACAGGCTGTGCGAAGGTTCATGTACGCTGAATGACGAATTCGGCGCAGTGACCATCGGCAATATCGAGCGCTATATCAACGATAAAGCCTTCGAAATGGGTTGGCGTCCGGATATGACCGGCGTTCGTCAGACAGACAAACGTGTCGCCATTATTGGTGCGGGTCCGGCAGGTCTGGCCTGTGCGGATGTGCTAACCCGTAACGGCGTGAAGGCCGTTGTGTTTGATCGCCACCCGGAAATTGGGGGTCTGCTGACCTTCGGCATCCCGGCTTTCAAACTGGAAAAAGAGGTGATGACCCGCCGTCGTGAAATTTTCACCGGCATGGGCATCGAGTTCAAACTCAACGTCGAAGTGGGCCGTGACGTGCAGCTCGAAGCGTTACTGAAGGATTATGACGCCGTGTTCCTGGGCGTCGGCACCTATCAGTCAATGCGTGGTGGGCTGGAAAACGAAGATGCTGATGGCGTCTTTGATGCCCTGCCGTTCCTGATCGCCAATACCAAACAGTTGATGGGCTTTGGCGAAAGCAGCGACGAGCCATACATCAGCATGGAAGGTAAACGCGTTGTCGTACTGGGTGGTGGTGACACCGCGATGGACTGCGTGCGAACCTCCGTTCGTCAGGGTGCGTCACACGTTATCTGCGCCTATCGCCGCGATGAAGAGAATATGCCGGGTTCGAAACGCGAAGTTAAAAACGCGCGTGAAGAAGGCGTTGAATTCCAGTTCAACGTCCAGCCTTTAGGTGTTGAGGTGAATGCTAACGGCAAAGTGTGTGGTGTGAAAATGGCGCGCACTGAGATGGGCGAGCCGGATGCGAAAGGTCGCCGTCGCGCGGAGATCGTCGCCGGTTCCGAGCATATAGTACCGGCTGATGCCGTCGTACTGGCGTTTGGCTTCCGCCCGCACAGCATGGAATGGCTGGCTAAGCACAGCGTTGAGCTTGATTCGCAGGGGCGTATTATTGCTCCGGAACGCAGCGATAACGCCTTCCAGACCAGCAACCCGAAAATCTTCGCCGGTGGCGACATCGTGCGTGGTTCAGACCTGGTTGTCACAGCCATTGCCGAAGGCCGTAAAGCGGCTGACGGGATCCTGAATTACCTGGAAGTGTAAGTCAGCCTCTTCAGGCATCTCATCTGCCCTGGTGGATGAGATGCCAAATTCCTGCCGTAATACCGCCAAACCTGCCGAATAAGCCAGCCTGACAACACGTTTTGTAAACAAGGCAAATAGCCTTAACACCCGAAACACATAAATATCATGAATAATAACCATGTAAAAATCAGACGTAAACGTTTGCTTTATTCTGAGAAGTGTTTATGATGCGGCGGATTTTTTGGGCAAAATTCAAGGAGGCGTTGTGTCGCAGGACAACAATTATAGCCAGGGCCCTGTCCCTCTGGCAGCGCGGAAAGGCGTGATACCACTGACGTTTGTGATGTTGGGGTTAACATTCTTTTCAGCCAGTATGTGGACCGGAGGCACACTCGGTACCGGTCTTTCCTATAATGATTTTTTCCTGGCAGTTCTCTTCGGTAATCTCCTCCTCGGTATTTACACTGCATTTCTCGGTTATATTGGCGCAAAAACAGGTCTCTCTACCCACCTCCTCGCACGTTACTCATTTGGCATAAAAGGTTCGTGGCTTCCCTCAATGCTATTAGGTGGCACACAGGTAGGCTGGTTTGGCGTCGGCGTGGCAATGTTCGCCATCCCGGTGGGTAAAGCGACGGGTATTGACGTCAATATCCTGATTGCAGTTTCCGGTCTGCTGATGACCATGACCATCTTCTTTGGTATCTCGGCACTCACCATTTTGTCCATCATCGCCGTTCCCGCTATCGTCATTCTTGGCAGCTACTCTGTCTGGCTGGCAGTGAGCGATGTAGGGGGGTTGGATCATTTAAAAGCAATTGTGCCGCAGACACCGCTGAATTTTTCCACGGCACTGGCGTTGGTCGTCGGATCGTTTGTCAGCGCAGGCACCTTAACCGCCGACTTCGTCCGCTTCGGGCGAAATGCCAAAGGCGCAGTGTTGATTGCCATGGTGGCTTTTTTCCTTGGCAACTCGTTGATGTTTATCTTCGGCGCCGCCGGAGCCGCCGCGGTAGGACAGGCAGATATCTCAGATGTGATGATCGCGCAAGGGCTGCTGCTACCCGCAATTGTCGTACTCGGCCTGAATATCTGGACAACCAATGACAACGCGCTGTACGCCTCCGGTCTGGGCTTTGCTAACATTACCGGCCTTTCCAGCCGCACGTTGTCCGTGGCCAACGGCATTATTGGAACACTGTGCGCATTATGGCTTTACAATAACTTTGTTGGCTGGCTGACATTCCTGTCGTCGGCGATCCCTCCTATTGGCGGAGTGATTATTGCCGATTATCTGTTAAACCACCGCCGGTACACCAACTTCAACACAGCACAGTTTATTCCCGTCAACTGGATAGCTATTCTGTCCGTCGCGCTGGGAATCGCCGCCGGACACTACATCCCTGGTATTGTGCCGGTCAACGCCGTACTTGGCGGCGTATTCAGCTATATCCTGCTGAATCCCCTTTTCAATCGTAGCCTTGCAAAATCCCCAGAGGTCAGTCATGCAGAATAACACCATCACCCTAACTCAAACCCGTCTGCAGGGGCGTGAAGGATTGTGGCAAATCACGATTGAAAACGGGCGTTTTAGCCGTATTGATCCCCAGGAAACAGCAGCTGCGCCACAGGGCGAGGTGCTTGATGCTGAAGGCGGGCTGGCCATTCCCCCTTTCGTTGAACCACACATCCACCTGGACACAACGCAAACTGCAGGGGAGCCCAGCTGGAACCAGTCGGGTACGCTGTTTGAAGGTATTGAGCGCTGGGCCGAACGCAAGGCGATGCTCACCCACGAAGACGTGAAAACCCGCGCCATGCAGACCCTCAAGTGGCAGGTGGCCAACGGCATCCAGTATGTCCGAACTCACGTAGACGTTTCCGACCCTACGCTCACGGCGCTGAAAGCCATGCTGGAGGTGAAGCAGGAAGTGGCACCGTGGGTGGAGCTGCAGATTGTAGCGTTCCCACAGGAAGGTATTCTTTCTTATCCCAACGGCGAAGCGCTATTAGAAGAGGCTGTGCGTTTGGGTGCCGACGTCATTGGCGCAATCCCTCACTTTGAATTCACGCGTGAATATGGCGTTGAGTCGCTGCACAAAACTTTCGCCCTGGCGCAGAAGTATGACCGACTTATCGATGTGCACTGTGACGAGATTGATGATGAGCAATCGCGCTTTGTTGAAACCGTCGCGGCGCTGGCGCATCGTGATGGCATGGGAGCGCGCGTGACAGCCAGCCACACCACGGCGATGCATTCCTATAACGGCGCATATGCTTCCCGCCTTTTCCGTCTGTTGAAAATGTCAGGTATTAACTTCGTTGCGAATCCGCTGGTGAATATTCACCTGCAGGGACGATTTGACACCTATCCTAAGCGCCGTGGCATCACCCGCGTCAAAGAGATGCTGGAAGCGGACATCAATGTTTGCTTTGGGCATGATGACGTTTTTGACCCGTGGTACCCGTTGGGAACCGCGAATATGCTGCAAGTTCTGCATATGGGATTACACGTGTGTCAGTTGATGGGGTACGGACAAATCAACGATGGGCTAAATCTCATCACCACCCACAGCGCGAAAACCCTGCACTTACAGGACTACGGTTTGAGTATTGGGAACTCCGCTAACCTGGTGATTTTACCTGCTGAAAATGGGTTTGATGCGGTTCGTCGCCAGACACCTGCACGTTATTCCATCCGTCATGGGCGGGTTATTGCCGAGACGGTGCCAAGCCAGACAACACTCCACCTGGCGCAGCCAGAAGCGGTAACGTTTAAGCGCTAGATTTTCTTTTCGGACATGGCCGCAGACTCACAGCCTGCGGCAAAAACGTATGGCGAAATATTTTCTGTCAGGCTGCTAATCTGCAACACATCTGTTCAAGTTCTCCCTCAACCATTTTCGACAGTTTTTTACGCGCCAGCGGGCGGCTGCGTAATGGATATGCTCATACAGATGA